>NZ_JBFSSD010000015.1:0-99418 GCF_041466145.1 Vibrio sp. 10N.239.312.D08
TGATTACAAGTCAGTTGCTCTACCTACTGAGCTAAGTCGGCACACTAAATTCTTTATGCTTTTGTCCGTGTTGTTACTCCCTGTTAAAGAGTGTTGACACCAACAAATCAAATTGTGGTGCCCGGAGGCGGAATCGAACCACCGACACGAGGATTTTCAATCCTCTGCTCTACCGACTGAGCTATCCGGGCAACGGAGCGCTATTAAACGGATTTTCTGCATAACCGTCAACTCCTTTTTTGAAAATAATTAAAAAAACCGTTCGTTCGTTGTTTTTTTATTCAAAAGTGAGGGTTATGTTTTACCTTGGTTAAATTCTTTTTTGAATTGCGTTACTTTTTCGAGGTATCGGCGCGACTCTTTATTTGGATGCTTCTTGGTAAGCGCCCAGTAGGCTTGGCTCGGTTGCAGCGAGTTTAAGTCTTGCATTGCTCGCTTTCTGTCCTTACTGAAGGTATTGAGTACGCCACCAGTACCGCCGTTATAGGCTGAAATCATACTGTATTCAAGCGTTAATGGGTTTTTTACGTCTTTCAAATAACGATTTTTAAGGATGTAAAAGTATGCGGTGCCAGCATCAATGTTGTTTTCTGGATTGAATAAGTACTCAGGGCTTGGTTCACCAGGTTTCTTTTTGACGTGTTCAAATACATCTCGACCAGCGGTTTTAGGTACCACCTGCATAAGACCATAAGCATTAGCCCAGCTTACGGCGTACGGGTTGAAGCTACTCTCTGTCTTGATGATAGCGTAGATTAAATCTTCAGGGATGTCATAACGCTGAGACGCTCGTCGAACGATGTCGGCATATTGATAACTACGCTGGCTAGCGTGGTCGGCCACCATTGGGATTTCAACGTAGTAGGCTTTTTTAAAGTCGACTTCTTTGGTTTTTAGGTTATTCGCGATCAGGTAATCCGCAAACTGGTTCGCTCGCCAAGTCCATTGAATGGGCTTTTTTTCTTGGTCTACGACCTGATTATAGAGGAAAGGTTTGCCTTCTAGCTTGATGCTTTTAGAAGAGAATAGATCGACATGCGCCGGATCATCTGGCGTCAAAAGGGTCGTCATGATCGCATTTTTGAGGTGTTTTTTCGGTTCGGTAGAGGAAACCGTTTCCACCGTTATCAGGCCTTGGCTAAAATTCACTTCTGAACGACTTAAGTAATTATCTATGTATTTCACATAGTTACTCTTACCTGCTATCTTGATTTCACTGCTACCCCAACGTTTTTGAATGTTGCCTGAAAAGCTATCTATTAATGAATCTAGCGCCCCGGTATCTTTTTCAAATTGTCCGGGTAGCTCAGCTAAATTCTTCACAAACCGGTTGGTTGGCTCGTAATTGACATCATAAATGCTTTCGACAAATTCACGGCTGCAGCCAGTTAATAACATGGCTGTTAGGAAGTAACTTAGCTTTTTCATAGTTCCTCATACAAAAATGACATCGCAGCGTTAACCATGATGTCATTAAAAATTGCTTAAATAAATGTCTTATTCGCTTGGTGGAGTATAGCCATCAATTACGACATCTTTACCTTCAAAAAGGAAGTTAACCATCTCAGTTTCAAGAAGTTTACGATGCTCAGGATCCATCATGTTTAGCTTCTTTTCATTGATAAGCATAGTTTGCTTGCTTTGCCATTGTCCCCAAGCTTCTTTAGACACGTTGTCAAAGATACGCTTACCTAAGTCACCTGGGTAAAGTTGAAAATCTAGGCCTTCAGCATCTTTTTGAAGGCGAGCACAAAATACAGTGCGGCTCATAGTGGTTCCTCTTATCGCGTTCGTTGATTCAAACGTCGTCGTTCAGTTCAAAGGGTAGGCTCTCAATAAGCTGCTTTACAGGAGCGGCTAGGCCAATTTCTTCCGGTTTTGATAAGTTATACCAGAGACCTTTAGTCCCTTCCATTATCAAATCTGGTTGTTTATCTAATTTCACCAATACTGGCGTGATATCTAAGTGGTAGTGGCTGAAAGTGTGTCTAAACGCAATCATGGTCTTGATCGAATTGGTTTGAGTGTCTTTGATCGAACGAAGATCTAGTTGATGTTCGATCTCTGCGTTTTCATTTTGAGGGAAACAAAACAATCCGCCCCAGATACCAGATTGAGGGCGCTGCTCAAGCCACACTTGGTTATCGTGATACAGGATTACAAACCATGTCTCTTTTACTGGTTTCTCTTTCTTTGGCTTTTTGCCAGGGAAGTCGAGTTGTCTATCGAGTTTTTTAGCTTCACACATGTTTTCAATTGGGCACAGAGTACATTTAGGCTTGCTACGAGTACAAACCATTGCTCCCATATCCATCATAGCTTGATTGTATTTATCGACATCTTGCTTTGGGGTGTGTGCCTCTGCGTGTTCCCAGAGTTGGTTTTCAACCTTCTTTTGACCAGGCCAGCCCTCGACAGCAAAGCTTCTTGCAAGCGTTCGCTTCACGTTACCATCAAGGATCGCATGAGGGAGCTTGTAAACAGAGGACAGAACGGCTGCCGCTGTTGAGCGGCCAATGCCTGGAAGCGCATTCATTTCTTCGAGGGAAAGTGGAAACTCCCCACCATATTGCTCTGCGACGATCTTGGCAGCTTTGTGTAGGTTACGAGCTCGTGCGTAGTAACCAAGCCCTGTCCATAAGTGGAGTACCTCATCTTGTTCGGCGTTCGCTAGGTCGATAACCGTTGGAAAGCGTTCTAAGAAGCGTTGGTAGTATGGAATCACCGTAGCAACCTGAGTCTGCTGAAGCATGATTTCAGATAGCCAAACGGTGTAGGCGGTTTTGTTTTGTTGCCAAGGTAATTCTTTACGCCCGTAGGCGTCATACCACTTTAATATGGCGGTTGCGAAAGGAGTCACGACATGCTCTATGCTTTGCTATTATTAGAAGCGAAATTGCACCACACTTAACGTTGGATGTAAAACAGACAAATTGTGTGGGAATTTATCCACGGAAAGACTTGCACCGGAGGCAATTCTTTGGATAATCCCCGCTTTGATTAATCAATGTGCAGGCAAAAATCAATGAGTGAAGTGACCACTAACGAATATACTGAAGACGGCAAACTGGTTCGTAAGATCCGTAGCTTTGTTCGCCGCGAAGGCCGCTTAACAAAAGGCCAAGAGAACGCGATGAATGAATGTTGGCCAACAATGGGTATCGACTACAACCCAGAGCTTCTTAACTGGAAAGAAGTATTTGGCAACGATAACCCGGTTGTACTAGAGATTGGCTTCGGTATGGGTGCATCACTGGTTGAAATGGCAAAGAACGCACCTGAGAAAAACTTCTTAGGTATTGAAGTTCATAGCCCGGGTGTTGGTGCGTGTTTAGGTACAGCTCGCGATGCTGGCGTAACTAACCTGCGTGTAATGTGTCACGATGCTGTAGAAGTATTTGAACACATGATCCCAGATAGCAGCCTGCATACTCTGCAACTGTTCTTCCCTGACCCATGGCACAAAGCTCGTCACCATAAACGTCGTATCGTTAAGGCTGAGTTTGCAGAGATGGTTCGCGGCAAGCTTCAACTTGATACTGGTGTTTTCCACATGGCAACAGACTGGGAAAACTACGCAGAACATATGATTGAAGTGATGAACGTAGCTCCAGGCTTCGAAAACATCGCTGAAGATGGTGATTACATCCCTCGTCCGGATGAGCGCCCGCTAACTAAGTTTGAAGCGCGTGGCCACCGTTTAGGTCATGGTGTTTGGGACATTAAGTTCAAGCGTACTAAGTAACTTCGAATCAAATTAAGTGAAGGGTAATCCGACTTAGGGTTTAACCCCTACACTTTATGGGATTGATTAAAGCCAACATTATTGTAATGTTGGCTTTTTTGTCCTTAGGCTTTTATTTTAGTAAAGGCTTAACGACAGAAAGTAATACCAATCACAGTAAGTAAGTGATCAGAAATAGCGTAGGAAAAAGGCTTGAGAACAAGGCAGCATTTTTCGATAAGTAGTTACTCTACAATCAAAAATTCTAACGCAGTTATCGAGCATTTTAACAAGCTAGAGTGAGCAGTTATTTACTACGATTGGTATATGTTACACCCCTACAAAAATAACAATATAGAAGTAAGCGCACATGAAACCAACTCAAGCTATTTTGGCCGAGATCTTAGACGAAGTTCGTCCTTTAATTGGACAGGGAAAGGTCGCTGATTATATCCCTGCACTGGCTCGCGTATCGAACCAGAAACTGGCGATCGCGGTATACACCAATGAAGGTGAGGTGATTAAAGCAGGCGATGCTGAAGAAGCATTTTCTGTGCAATCTATTTCTAAAGCCTTGAGCCTGACGCTAGCTATGGTGCTATATAAGCCTGAAGAGATTTGGCAAAGAGTAGGCAAAGAGCCTTCTGGTCAAGCCTTTAACTCGATGATTCAGCTTGAGATGGAGTATGGTATTCCCCGCAACCCGTTCATCAATGCGGGGGCAATTGTCGTTGCAGACCTACTACAAAGCCGCTTGTCTGCGCCTAGGCACCGCTTGTTAGAGTTTGTGCGTCAGTTATCGGGTGATACTCATATTGTGTATGACAAGGTGGTAGCGGCTTCAGAAATGATGCACAGCGATCGTAATGCTGCCATTGCTTATTTGATGCGTTCATTTGGTAATTTTGAGAATGATGTTATCCCAGTTCTGAATAACTACTTCCACGCTTGTGCGCTTAAAATGACGTGTGTGGATTTGGCAAAAACCTTTAGCTATTTAGCAAACAAAGGCGTGTCGGTTCAAACCAAGAAAGAGATCATCACGCCAGTTCAAACCAAGCAGTTGAATGCTTTGCTTGCGACGTGTGGCTTGTACGATGGGGCTGGTGAGTTTGCCTACCGTGTTGGTATGCCAGGAAAATCGGGCGTTGGTGGCGGTATTATTGCTATCGTTCCTGGCGAAATGACGATTGCGGTGTGGTCTCCAGAGCTTGATCCTTCTGGCAACTCGCTCGCAGGTACTAAGGCTCTAGAGTTGCTTTCAGAGCGAATTGGTCGTTCTATTTTCTAAGAGAAAGATTCGAGCACGGACGTTGTCCTATAGAACGCTTCGCTCCGAGAGAGGGCTATAAAACAAAAAGGGTTGACCCTAAAGCCAACCCTTACGCAATGCTTCTCGAATCTCGAATCTCGAATCTCGAATCTCGAACTACTCGTCTTCTTCTGCCATAAAGGCTTCTAACAGATCATTGAGAAACAGCTTTCCTTTTTCAGTGATCTGCCAGTGAGTGTCGGTTTCCTTCAAGTAGCCTAGCTCTTTTGCCCATTCAATCGTTTTTTGAATCGAGTCAAAACCAAGCCCTGTCGTATCAATGAAATCCTGCTTTGGACATGCTTCCATTAACCTAAAGCGGTTCATGAAAAACTCAAAAGGGCGGTCTTCATTCGGCACTTCAAATTCATCTGATAGATAAGGTTTTACCATGTTTTGGTACGCAGCTAGATAGCCTCTAGGGTGCTTAACCTTAGTGGTACGAACAATGCGTCCATCTGTAAAGCTCAGCTTGCCATGAGAGCCACAGCCAATACCTAGATAGTCACCAAAGCGCCAGTAGTTGAGGTTATGTTGGCACTGATATCCCGGCTTGCTGTAGCCTGATATTTCGTACTGCACATACCCTGCATCAGCGAGCTTTTTGTGGCCCAATTCAAAGATGTCCCAGAGATCATCGTCATCAGGTAGAGTTGGCGTTTTGTAATAGAACATGGTGTTAGGTTCTATTGTTAGCTGGTACCAAGATAAATGCGGAGGGTCGAGTTCTATCGCTTTATCCAAATCAGCCAACGCTTGTTCAATACTCTGTTCGGGTAAGCCGTGCATTAAGTCTAAATTGAAACTATTCAATCCAATCTTATGCGCTAAATGAGCAGCATTTACCGCTTCATCTTGACCATGAATACGCCCAAGTCTTTCCAGTTTCTCTTGCTCAAAACTTTGCACACCCACCGAGATTCGAGTAATGCCTGCCTTTTGGTAACCTGCAAAACGCTCAGCTTCGATAGTTCCCGGGTTGGCTTCCATGGTGATTTCTATTTCAGGTTTGAACGGGATGCGCTGTTCAATGCCTTGTAACAATCGGCCAATTCCTTCAGGAGAAAACAGGCTTGGGGTACCGCCACCAATAAAGATCGAATGCAGTGGGCGAGGCATACCATTGAGCTGATATTTTTCGATATCAGTATCGAGATCCTCAAGCAGTGCATCGATGTACTCTTTTTCAGGGATCTCGGCTTTCAGAGCGTGAGAGTTAAAATCACAATACGGACACTTTTGTACACACCATGGGATGTGTACATAGAGGCTAAGTGCGGGTGGTATTAGCGCTGCATTGTGCATTACAGAGCTTGCTCCTTGAGAGTCTTGAATAGTGACGCAAGCGCTTTACCACGGTGTGATAGTTGCTTCTTACGCGAAGATTCAAGCTCTGCTGAGGCGCAGTTATCTTCTGGTACAAAGAACACAGGATCGTAGCCAAAGCCATTCTCACCGTGTTCTTCAGTAAGAATACGACCTTCCCATTTACCGTGACACACTAGAGGTGTTGGATCATTCTCGTGACGCATTAGCACCAACACACAGTGGAAACGCGCAGTACGCTTTTCAGTTTCGACACCTTGCATCGCATCTAATAGTTTTTTGATGTTCTGCTTATCGGTTGCCCCTTCACCTGAGTAACGCGCTGAATAGATACCTGGCGCACCATTTAAGTAATCAACCTCTAAACCTGAGTCGTCAGCAATGGCTGGCAGCCCTGTTTCTTTCGCTGCGTGGCGAGCTTTGATGATGGCATTTTCAATGAAAGTCGTTCCTGTTTCAGCGACTTCTGAAACGTTAAATTCACTTTGCGCGACAACGTCAAAACCAAACTCAGACAGAATATCTGCCATCTCGCGAACTTTACCTTGGTTGCCTGTTGCTAAAACAATCTTACTCATGGGAATGTAGCTCTAAATAAGTTAATAAATGAAAAGTAAGGTTTGAGCTTACTCTTCTATATAGAATTTCTGTGTGAAACGCAGTGGACCAGTGCCTTTTAGGCCTGCGTTCACATCGATGTCGAAGGTGATGTTTTCTTCGTGAGTTACGGGGAACTCAGCAAGGTAATAAATCGCATCGCCTTCTTTGATTTCTCGAAACTTCAAAGTACGGGTGTTTCCAACGAGGTTCTTCGCTGTTCCCGTAATTTTAGCCGTTGTCGCAGGCTTGCCTAGAGAAGCCTTGTCTAACACGCTGATGTTGAGGATTGCTGAGTATCCATTTCGCTTAAGTTTGTATTGCTTAGCGACTTGCGAAGTTAAGAACGTGGAATTAAAAGCCGAGTAATGAACCTCGACATCCTTAATGTTCTTAAATTGCCCTGCTGAGCTTGGTAAGGCAACAAGAGCGGTGAGTAGTGCTGTTATCCATAAACGCATAATGACTCCAATAAATAGCAAAAAGCCATCATAGGATGGCTTTGACTTCAGTTGGGATTTGGCTTGGCGAGCATATTCGAACTTGCTTGTGCCTACCGAGATCTCCCTTTTCTATCTTAATTTGCCCTTTTGCGACCTTAAACTGTTTCGCAAGGTATTTCGCTAAGTGGGCGTTGGCTTTGCCATCTACTGGTGGAGCAGTTATGGCAATTTTGAGTTCCTCACCATGCAAGCCAACAATCTTGTCTCGGCTTGCTTTGGGTTGGATATAGAGCCTAAGAAGAATATCGTTTTCCTCGGCCCAAACCGCTTTTGGCATCGTCAAAGTACCTGATGTTCGTACTTGAATTATAGCTGATACCAAATAGGGCCAATCATGTCGCCCATTAGGAAGTTCGCAAATTGCAGAACAATGAACAGAACCAGTACGCTTAGGTCGAAACCACCCATGTCCGGAAGGATACGGCGGATAGGCACTAGCATTGGTTCAGTCAGTTGATGGAATACGTACTCGATTGGGCTACGGCCTTGGCTAACCCAGCTAAGGATTGCACGGATTAGCAGAACCCAGAAGATCAAACCACCCGCCGCTTTTAGCAAAGATAGTGCACCAAAGATCAGGAAGCTGATATCGAATACAGCTGCGCCGCCAGAGATAATCAGGTTGAGAGCAACGAACTTAAGCACACATAGCACATAAGCAAAAATAACCGTCGCAAGATCTAGGCTGCCGATTGATGGAATAACTCGGCGCAGTGGGGCAACAACTGGTTGTGTCGCTTTTACGATGAATTGTGAGAATGGGTTGTAGAAATCTGCACGTGATGCTTGTAGCCAGATACGCAAGATCACAACCATGATGTAAAGATCAAAAACGGTCGAGATCAGAAAGCTCATCGAGTTCATATTGTTTCCTTTTTCGGATTTACTTGCCGCTTAGATATAACCCGAGCGACAAAATGCTTAAAACAGTTTTTCCATCTCTTCAGCTCGAGCGACCGCCGCTTGCATGGCTTTGGCTACGATGTCTGATAGTTGATGTTCATTGAACGTGCGCAATGCTTCTGCAGTTGTTCCGCCTTTTGAAGTCACTTGTTCACGCAGTGTCGATAATTCAGTATTTGGATTCGCTACCACCATCTCTGCCGCGCCTAATGCAGACTGCTGCACTAATTTACGAGCGGTTTCTTGGTCGAAGCCTTGGTTGATTGCCTCAACTTGCATCGCTTCCATAAACAGGAAGAAGTAAGCTGGAGCACTCCCCGCCGCCGCAATGATGTTGTTGATACCAGATTCTTGTTCAACCCAGCTCACTTCACCTACAGCTTGCATCAGCTGAGATGCAAAGTCTTTATCATTTTGGCTGACCGTTGAATCGGCATAAAGACCGCTCATTCCTTTACCTAGCAGTGATGGCGTGTTTGGCATCACACGAACAAGGTTCAGTTGGCAGTTTAACATCTCATTGAGTCGATTCGCATTAATACCCGCAGCAATGGAGATAACCAGTTTGTTGCTAAAGTCGATGCTTTGTAAGGGTTTACATACATCAGCCATCATCTGTGGTTTCACTGATAACACAACAACGTCTGCTTTTTCAGCTGCGGCAATATTATCGCTGGTGGTATTGATGCCGTATTCTTGTTCTAACGGCAGCCTTCTGGTTTCTGAAGGTGCTGTCGCAGTAATCTTTTGCGCTGGGTAACCACTAGCAACTAAGCCAGCTACAATTGAGCGAACCATGTTTCCCGCCCCAATAAAGGCGATGTTCTTATGTACCATATATAAAATCCTGAGCGTGTCGCTGCGCGGATAAGGCGAAGCGGTATCAATACTTGTACTTGTCGTTACTTACTACGGCTATTTCGCGTAATCACGAGCGCCGAAAATAGCTGTTCCAATACGAACCATTGTGCTGCCAGCCTCAACTGCTGCATCCATATCACCACTCATCCCCATCGAAAGGGTATCAATGTCTGAATACTTCGCGGCTAGCTTGTCTTTAAGCTCTGCCAGTTGAGAAAATGCATTAAGCTGAGATTGATAGTCAGATACGTTTGCAGGAATCGACATCAATCCTCTTAAGGTGAGGTTGGGGAGCGATGAAATCAACTCCGCGAGTGCAAAAACTGTCTCTTCTGAGGTTCCAGATTTGGACTCTTCACCACTGGTGTTTACCTGAATCAACACTTGCAAAGGTGGAAGTTCGCTTGGTCGTTGATCATTAAGCCTTTGTGCGATCTTATCGCGATCGACGGAATGCACCCATTGAAAGCTTTCCGCGATTGGGCGGGTTTTATTGGATTGAATTGGACCAATAAAATGCCACTCTAAATTTAGGTTAGAATGTTGTTCTGAAAAGTGTTTTACTTTATCTACACCTTCTTGAACATAGTTTTCACCAAAGGCAACTTGGCCTCCGAGTGCGGCTTCTAGAATCGCATCAATAGGTTTAGTTTTGCTGACGGCTAAAAGTTGCACGGACTCTGGAGCTCGTCCGCACTTTTGCTCAGCACTACGAATCTGTGAGGTGATTTGTTCGATATTTTGTTGAATACTACTCATAGCTGACTTTACTTAAGGGAAAATAAATGGATATCACTGAGTTACTAGATTTTAGTGTAAAGCATAACGCGTCAGATCTACATCTTTCTGCGGGTGTATCTCCAATGGTACGTATAGATGGTGAAGTAAGGAAGCTTGGAATCCCAGCTTTGAGTCATGCTGATGTGCATCGTTTGGTTTTTGAGATCATGAGCGATTCACAACGCGGCGAGTTTGAAGAAAAACTGGAAGTCGACTTCTCTTTTGAATTACCCAATGTTGGTCGCTTTCGTGTTAATGCGTTTAACCAAGCCCGTGGCTGCTCAGCTGTCTTTCGAACTATCCCTGTCGAAATCCCGACTTTAGATCAGTTAGGTGCACCTGAGATCTTCGAAAGGATTGCTAACTACGAAAAAGGGTTAGTGCTCGTCACTGGTCCAACTGGCTCTGGTAAATCAACGACTCTTGCGGCGATGGTTGATTACGTAAATCGCAACCACAATAAGCATATTCTGACGATTGAAGACCCGATTGAATTCGTTCACACCAATAATAAATGCCTAGTCAACCAGCGTGAAGTTCACCGTGATACCCACAGTTTTAAAGCGGCACTGCGCAGTGCCTTACGTGAAGACCCAGACGTGATTCTGGTTGGTGAACTTCGTGACCAAGAGACGATTAGCTTAGCGTTAACCGCAGCAGAAACGGGTCACTTGGTCTTTGGTACTCTGCACACCAGTTCTGCGGCTAAAACGATCGACCGTATTATCGATGTGTTCCCAGGTAGCGATAAAGATATGGTTCGTTCGATGTTGTCTGAATCACTGCGCTCGGTGATAGCCCAGAAGCTGCTAAAGCGTGTTGGTGGTGGTCGTGTGGCGTGTCATGAAATCATGATGGCAACACCTGCGATCAGAAACTTGATTCGTGAAGATAAGGTTGCGCAGATGTACTCGATCATTCAAACGGGCGCAGCGCACGGCATGCAGACCATGGAACAAAATGCGAAGCAGCTGATGGCGCAGGGCTTGGTTGATTCGGAAGAGGTCGAGAAAAAGATCGAAATTGAAACCTCAATGTTTTAATCAAGGTGAACAAAATGGAATTGAATCAAATCCTTGAGGGGATGCTATCTCAAAAGGCATCGGATCTTTATATCACGGTTGATGCGCCAATCCTTTTTCGTGTGGATGGTGAATTACGCCCCCAAGGAGAGAAGCTGAATGCGGCTCAAGTTGCTCAATTACTTGATGCGATGATGGAACAAGACCGACGTGATGAATATCAGCAAACGCGTGAGGCTAATTTTGCGATTGTGCGTGACTTTGGTCGTTTTCGTGTCAGTGCATTCTTTCAGCGAGAGCTACCTGGAGCGGTCATTCGACGTATCGAGACTAACATCCCAACCTTTGAGCAACTAAAGCTTCCTGATGTACTACAGGACCTATCAATAGCTAAGCGCGGACTTGTGCTGGTGGTTGGTGCGACAGGCTCTGGTAAATCGACCTCAATGGCTGCAATGACAGGCTATCGCAACACCAATCGCTCGGGACATATCTTGACGGTTGAAGACCCTATTGAATTTGTGCACGAACATAAAAAGTGCATCGTGACGCAGCGTGAGGTCGGGCTCGACACCGAGAGTTACGAAGTCGCGCTTAAGAACTCGCTACGCCAAGCACCAGACATGATCTTGATTGGCGAAATCCGTAGCCGTGAGACCATGGAATACGCGATGACCTTTGCTGAAACGGGTCACTTGTGTATGGCAACCTTGCACGCCAATAACGCTAACCAAGCGCTAGAGCGTATTCTTCATTTGGTGCCGAAAGAGCAGAAAGAACAGTTCTTGTTTGACCTATCGATGAACCTGCGTGGTGTCGTCGCTCAGCAACTCATTCGCGACAAGAATGGCAGCGGGCGTCATGGTGTATTCGAGATTCTGCTGAATAGCCCTCGTGTTTCTGACTTGATTCGTCGTGGTGAACTACACGAACTGAAAGCAACCATGGCTAAATCGAAAGAGATAGGTATGCAGACCTTTGACCAAGCTTTGTATGATTTAGTGATAGCAGGCAAGATCAGCGAAGAGGATGCGTTCCACAGTGCCGATTCTGCTAATGACTTGCGCTTAATGCTCAAAACTAGACGTGGTGATGACGACTACGGAACTGGGGCGTTGGCTGGTGTGAAGATAGATATGGGGTGATAAAAAACGCCTGATTTGATTCTAGGTTAAAATCAGGCGTTCATCATATTCATCGTTCGACTGCGTCTGTATTATCAACGCTTCTTGTTCTTAGGCTCGCTGATTACGTCTGCGTCAGTCGAAGTATGATTCATATAACCTGCATTATTGGAGCTTGTCGAACTGCATGCTGATATTGCTAGAGCTACGAAGATTGCTAGAAAAATTTTCATGTGAACTCCCACTTACCTAATAATGAATTGCTTCGACATTACGCCGTAATATCATTATAGGATCACAAAGGAGTTTAATCTTTGAGCTCTTAATTTTCGTTATGAATATTGTGCTTCAAACCAGCTCTCTAAAATGACGACTGCAGACTGGTTATCGACATTACCTTTACTTAGTGCTTTGTAGCCGCCCATTTCAAAAAGGTCGGCCCTTGCTTCTGTCGTAGAAAGTCTTTCATCATGCAGTTCAACATCGACACCAAAGCGCCCTTTTAGGCGATTGGCAAACTTCTTCGCCCTTGGTGTAATCGCGGCTAGATCTTTACCATGAAGATCGGTAGGAAGACCAACCACGATAAGATTCGGCTGCCACTCCTTAATTTGCTTTTCGATATCGTCCCAATTTGGGATGCCATCTTTGGCTTTAAAAGCTTTTAGAGGGCTTGCGGTGCCCGTGATTTCTTGTCCTATCGCACTACCGATACTTTTTGTACCGTAGTCAAATGCCATAATTGTTCGTGACATGGGGTTTCCAAATTTATCTGTGTTTGAGAGTGTCTGTTTATTTTACTTAGTTGATTTGAGCTAGGCGTGACCAGCGTCTGCTGAAAGCTGAGCTGCATTAATGCCTAACATCTGTACAGCGACTTTCCAGCGGTCAGAAATCGGTGTATCGAAGATGACCTTCGGGTCGGCTTCAACTGTTAACCACGAGTTCTCGGTCAGTTCGGTTTCCAGTTGTCCCGGTTCCCATCCTGCATACCCAAGTGCGACTAAATAATTCATCGGCTCATCTTCTGTGCCCAACACCATCAAGATATCTTTTGAGGTTGTCACTGAGATTTGATCCGTCATGCTGATACTGGATTGATAGTTGCCTTTAGGTTTGTGCAAAATAAACCCACGGTCTTCTGCGACCGGTCCACCATTCAATACAGGCTTATCAAGACTTGCTTGGTTGGGTTTTGGCTGATCAGAATCAACCTCAACTTGCTTAAGCATGCTACCGACAGTGACATCAATAGGGGCGTTGATCATCAAACCCATCGCGCCTTCGTCATTGTGCTCACAAAGGTAAATCACCGAATTTTGAAAGTATGGGTCTTTCATTCCGGGCATAGCAACCAGGAAGTGGTTCGTTAAATTCATAGAGCCTCCTGCCAGTGTGTTCCCAGTAAAGGAAAAAGAGCGGCGTAAAGCCGCTCATTGTTCTTTGCCTAGATATTTCTGTGTTTTCGAATAGCTAAGGCTTTCTTTAGTTTAGGCTATTTAGCGTTAACGCGACGCTCAATTGCATCCATTAATTTACCTGTAACTGAAATATTAAAAGCGGCTTCAATTTCACGGATACAAGTAGGGCTAGTCACGTTAATTTCAGTCAGCTTGTCGCCGATAACATCAAGCCCAACAAAGATTAAGCCTTTCTCTTTCAGTGCTGGAGCAACTGCTCTTGCGATAGCCCAGTCTGTTTCACTTAGAGGACGAGCTTCACCTGTACCGCCAGCAGCAAGGTTACCTCGAGTTTCCCCTTTTGCAGGAATACGCGCTAGACAGTAAGGCATTGGCTCACCGTCAACCACAAGAATACGCTTATCACCATTGCTGATGTCTGGAACAAAAGTTTGTGCCATTGCGTAGTTCTGACCGTGGTTGGTCAAGGTTTCAATAATAACTGATACGTTTGGATCGCCTTCTTTCACACGGAAGATAGACGCGCCGCCCATGCCATCAAGTGGTTTTAGAATCACGTCGCCGTGTTCTTCTCGGAACGCTTTAATTTTTTCAGCTTTACGAGTCACGATGGTGGTCGGTGTCAGTTCAGGGAACCATGCCGTGAACAACTTCTCGTTACAGTCACGTAGGCTTTGTGGTTTGTTGACGATCAGTGCGCCGTTCTCTTCAGCACGCTCAAGAATGTAAGTTGCGTAGATGTACTCAGTATCAAACGGAGGATCTTTACGCATTAGTACCGCATCTAAATCGGATAGCGCGATAGTCTGTTCTGATTTGAACTCGTACCAACCGTTTGGATCTTCTTTTAGTTCAACAACCTTAGTGTCAGCAATGGCTACGCCTTGATCTAAATGTAGATCATCCATTTCCATGTAATGGATTTCGTAACCACGACGCTGAGCTTCAAGCATCATGGCAAAGCTAGAGTCTTTTTTGATGTTAATGGATGAAATTGGATCCATTACGATGCCAAGTTTGATCATTTTTTTCTCCTAGCCTAGATCGCCAAAACGGACTTGTAAGGCAGTAATTGCGGTTAGAGCTGCTGTTTCGGTACGAAGTACACGTGGGCCGAGTAGCGTCTCTTCAAATTTGTATTGTTCTGTCATGCCGATTTCTTCAGCCGACAAGCCACCTTCAGGGCCGATCAATAGGCGTACCTTACTGATAGGTTCTGGAAGGGTATTAATTGAGTATTTTGCACGAGGATGTAAGTTCAGCTTTAATGCTTCACTCGGTTCGCTACACCACTCTTCAAGTTGCATGATAGGGCGAATGACTGGAACCGTATTGCGGCCACACTGTTCACACGCCGCGATAGCAATCTTTTGCCACTGTGCGAGTTTTTTCTCGAAGCGTTTTGTATCAAGCTTAACGCCACAGCGCTCTGAAATTAAAGGGGTAATGGTGTTCACACCAAGCTCAACCGATTTCTGAATCGTGAACTCCATTTTGTCGCCACGTGAAATCACTTGGCCTAAATGTAAGTCTAACGGAGATTCGCTGCTGCGTTCGATGCGTTCAGAAACATTAACGGTGACATTTTTCTTTGATACTTCGGCTATCGTCGCAGGGAATTCAGCGCCACTGCCATCAAATAGAAGGACTTCTTGGCCTTCTTTCATGCGAAGGACACGACCAACATGACCCGCGGCATCTTCGCCTAAAGCGAGTGAACCTAACTGATGAATGCGTTCTGGGTGATGAATACGAGGGATTCTCATGCTGGTAAACCTATAAATATGTTCATTTGGGTATTTTGTCTCTGCCTAACATGGATGCTTTTAGTTGAAAAAACAAGGGTAGAGCAAGAGTTTCAGGGGCAATTCTGAAACTCTTGTTTGAGATAGTTAGGAATGTTGATTGTACGAGCGACGTTATTTACAAGCAGGGTAAACAAATGGGTTGTGATTACCTTGGATGGCATAGATTCGCTCATCACGAGTACATTCCCACTTGTCGACAGGAAATTGCTTGTTCCACGCCATCATTAGGTTGGTTTGTTGCTTAGATAGTTTGAAACCATACTCTTGGCTCATGTAAAGGTAAGTACGCGCGATAGAGCCTTTTGCTCTGTCTGGCGGCATAACTTTACGCTGCTTGAAGTTGACCTGCATTTCACACTGACCATAGCTCACACCATCCATGCCATTCCACTGACTGAAGTTGTAGTTGGAGCGATCACCGTTAACCTCGCCAATGGCCGGAGTTAGGTTGTGAAGGTCGGCTTCCATGGATTTGAATATTTTGTCATTGCGAGTGCAGTTCTTGCGCCCACCATCTTGCCAACACTGACGCTGGTGGCCAAATTGCCAAGCTGGAACCACGTGTTCCCACTCAATTCGACTCGCCCGCTTTTGTTGTTTTCGGACTTGATAGCCACAGCCATCAAGGTCGGGAATGCCTTTCTTTTTGTCCTTCCATGTAATGTCACAGCCGCAATAAAATGAAGTCGGATGGTCGAGGTAAATCTTCACCGCTTCTCTTTTTGCTTTGGAAAATGAGCTCGGTGGTGCGGCGAGAACGCTTTGGGTTACCAGTAGGCCAAATACTATTGTTAAGTAAAAAGATACAGGTAGGCCAAATGCTTTGAAGGTGAGTTTTTGCATAGAAAAAGACTGATAAAAGTATGATAAACATCAGTCTAGCACTCAAATGTTAGATCTCTCTATTAGATTTGTTCTACCGAGTAAATCAACCTGTCACTAGCTTAGTTGAGTTCCCGTGAAAGCTAAGGTTTGCTGGCACAATTGGCAGCGGTAGGTCGATTGATTCCGAAGTACTTTGTTGTGTCGTCTGATTGATAATGGGTAAGTGGTGCACTCACATCGATATTCAAAGGTTTTCCCTTGAACTGACGCGATTTCAAAGCTGTGAGTTGTTCTGGCTGGCACGTTGAATACTTTTTCCATCACGTATTTCCACTCGTTTCCGTGAGGCCTAACACGTCCGAAAACCTGATGCGTGATCAGGTGTGCGAGTTCATGTGGCACAACCTCGTTGATGAAGGCATCTTCATTTTCAGAAAATAGTACGTGGTTGAGCTTAATTTCGTTGAGCTGAAGGTAGGCCTTTCCCGCCGCTTTGCCTCTTAACTTGAAGGTGATAGTTGGGTGTGGAAATTCACGAGAGAAATGTTGATTTGCGATAGCTAGGCATTCGGCCAATTTCTTATTTGCTCGGTGTTGTTGCGGGGTGTAAGACAAACGTTGTTAACTCCAAATAAAAGACCTCAGCGTTTAAGCCAAGGCCTCATCATAACATTGCTTTTTGATCTAGCGATGCTTTACACGTGATGTTTTTTCTTAATGATCTCGTGATAAGCGTGCCATGTACCATAACCAAGTAGCGGCATGGTGACGATCATTCCGATGCCGTAGGTGGCAAAACCCACCAGAATACCGGCACAAATAATACTTGCCCAAACCACCATTGCAGGAATGTTCGATTTCACGGCATTAAAGCTAGTGAAAATTGCACTCATCACATCAACGCGTCTCTCCATCATTAACGGAATTGAAAATGCTGAGATGCTAAATATGAGGCTTGCGATAACAAAACCAATCACAGAACCCGTAATTAAGAAGGGAGCGAACTCAGCCAGTGGTGCGCCTTGCACTGAAGGGTAGAGCGCGTGCAATAACGCAGCGATACGCATCCAGAATATCATCGCAACCATCAATACGATCGCAAAGGCCCATTGGTGGGTGGAGTTGCGAGTGATGGCTTTCATCGAGTGCAGTAGGCTTGCGTTGTGGCCTTTTTCTCTTTCCCAAGCGGCGTCATACAAGCCCAGAGCAAGAAACGGCCCTATTAGCATGTACACGATCAGGCTTGGCATTACGACCAAGTGTGTTCCTTGCCATTGGACAAGCTGAACAATGGCGATTGCCGCTCCCATAAAGCACAAACCGTAGAATGCGCTGATTAATGGCATTCTTACTAAGTCATGCAGAGCAAGCGACAACCAATGAAAGGGTGCGGAAATACTGATTTGGTTACAAGGAATGGTGCGAGCGTAATCCTTATCGCTGACCTTGTGTTTTTTATCGTTCAGTTCGGATGGGTGCGCGGTACGAGGCATAGATCCCCCTAGTTAAATAACGTCCTAGTTATAATTCCATAAGGCTCATCGATGTGGCTTGTGTGAGAGTTATGGTGTTGAGCTAAATTGCTCTTTGTCATCCCAGTTTTTGTTCTAGCGTGCATTTAACGAGCGTTATCAGGCTGAATTAATTTAAGTTAAATGTGAGCTTGATCTCTTAGGAGTTACCTTAACTATTGTCAGTAGTGTTAGAAAACACAAATTATCAGCGGTTTTTTATACTAAGTGGTTAACGGTAAAGAAGGGCATTAGAGAAGAGAATGGCGAGTGAAAGTAAGGTAAGTACATAAAAATAAAGCCCTTACTAAGAAGTAAGGGCTTTAAAGAAACAAATCGCAGTGGCTAAATTATTTTAGGCCAGCGAAGTCCGCAAGGATTGCTGCTTTGTCAGTCGCTTCCCAAGGGAACTCTTCACGACCGAAGTGGCCGTATGCAGCAGTCTGCTTGTAGATAGGCTGAAGAAGGTTCAACATCTCTTGAAGACCGTATGGACGTAGGTCGAAGTTTTGACGAACTGCTTCAATGATAATTTCGTGAGCTACTTTTTCAGTACCAAACGTTTCAACCATGATAGATGTTGGATCAGCAACACCGATAGCGTAAGACAGTTGAATCTCACAACGGTCAGCCATGCCAGCAGCAACGATGTTTTTCGCAACGTAACGAGCCGCGTAAGCTGCAGAACGGTCAACTTTTGATGGATCTTTACCAGAGAATGCACCGCCACCGTGACGAGCTGCGCCGCCGTAGGTATCAACGATGATCTTACGACCTGTTAGACCACAGTCACCCATTGGGCCACCGATTACGAAACGGCCTGTTGGGTTGATGAAGAAGTTAGTGTCTTTGTTGATCCACTCAGCAGGAAGTACTGGTTTGATGATCTCTTCCATTACTGCTTCACGTAGATCCGGTGTTGTTACTGAATCGCAGTGTTGAGTCGAAAGAACAACAGCGTCGATACCAACGATTTTACCTTGGTCGTATTGGAACGTAACTTGAGATTTCGCATCAGGGCGAAGGAAGTCAAGTTTACCGCTCTTACGTACTTCAGCTTGCTTCTTAACAAGAAGGTGAGAGTAAGTAATTGGAGCCGGCATTAGGATTGGTGTTTCGTTAGTCGCGTAACCAAACATGATGCCTTGGTCGCCTGCGCCTTGCTCTTTAGGGTCTTCTTTATCAACACCTTGGTTGATGTCTGGAGACTGCTTACCAATTGTGTTTAGAACAGCACAAGAGTCAGCGTCAAAGCCCATATCAGAATGAACGTAACCAATTTCACGTACTGTTTCACGAGTGATTTCTTCGATATCAACCCATGCAGACGTTGTTACTTCACCGCCAACCATAACCATGCCGGTTTTAACGTAAGTCTCACAAGCAACACGTGCTTTTGGATCTTGTTCCAAGATGGCATCAAGAACAGCATCAGAGATTTGGTCTGCAATTTTATCTGGATGGCCTTCTGAAACAGATTCAGAAGTGAATAGGTGCTTAGCCATGAGAGCTCCACTTTTAGTTTTTGGTGTAAATAGTTTATGGCGTCGCAAGCTAGGAAGCGCGCCATTAAATACAGTATATTTTGTAGGTGTTTCTACATCTAGACGGCTATTCTAAATTCCAGCGGTCGAATTACAAGCTCTTTTTTATGATATGTCATAACTAATCGTTTGCGTATCGATTGAGATAAGCCACTGCCAAGTGATGTAAATGTTCGAAAATTGCGAAAAATGACCGTTAAAATGCCAGTAAAACGTTTGCAGTCGCAATAGTCGTTTGAGAGAATACCCGCGCTAATTAAAATGAAAACATTAGCACTATCTCTTTTTTAAATCGCTTATGTATCCAGGAGCAGACATGCCTTCTCGTAAAGATCTAGCCAATGCAATCCGCGCACTTAGCATGGACGGTGTTCAACAAGCAAATTCAGGCCACCCAGGCGCACCTATGGGTATGGCTGACATCGCTGAAGTTCTTTGGCGTGGCCACTTGAACCACAACCCAGCAAACCCAGAGTGGGCTGACCGCGACCGTTTTATCCTGTCTAACGGCCATGGTTCAATGTTGATTTACTCTCTGCTTCACCTTGCAGGCTACGAGCTTTCAATTGAAGATCTGAAAAACTTCCGTCAACTGCACTCTAAGACTCCTGGTCACCCAGAGTACGGTTACGCTCCTGGTATCGAGACAACGACGGGTCCTCTAGGTCAAGGCATCACTAACGCTGTTGGTATGGCAATGGCAGAGAAAGCACTGGCTGCACAGTTCAACAAAGAAGGCCACGACATCGTAGACCACTACACTTATGCATTCATGGGTGATGGCTGTCTGATGGAAGGTATCTCTCACGAAGCATGTTCACTAGCTGGTACGCTAGGTCTTGGTAAGCTAGTTGCTTTCTGGGATGACAACGGTATCTCTATCGATGGTGAAGTGGAAGGTTGGTTCTCTGACGATACTCCTAAGCGTTTTGAAGCATACGGCTGGCACGTAATCCCAGCAGTAGACGGTCACGATCCGGAAGCAATCAATGCAGCTATCGAAGCAGCTAAAGCAGACCCTCGTCCAACGCTTATCTGTACTAAAACTATCATCGGTTTTGGTTCTCCAAACAAAGCTGGTACGCACGACTGCCATGGCGCTCCACTAGGTGCTGATGAAATTACAGCAACTAAAGCAGCACTTGGTTGGGAACACGGTCCTTTCGAAATCCCAGCAGATATCGCAGCTGAGTGGAATGCGAAAGAAGCGGGCGCAGCAAAAGAAGCTGCGTGGAATGCTAAGTTTGACGCATACGCAGCGGCTTACCCAGAGCTAGCAGCAGAATTCAAACGTCGTACTAACGGTGAACTTCCAGCACAATGGGAAGAGAAAGCAAACGCAATCATTGCTGATCTTCAAGCTAACCCTGCAAACATTGCTTCACGTAAAGCATCTCAAAATGCTCTAGAAGCGTTTGGTCAAATGCTTCCAGAATTCATGGGCGGCTCTGCTGACCTAGCGCCTTCCAACCTAACTATGTGGTCTGGCTCTAAGTCTCTTGAAGCAACTGACTTCTCTGGTAACTACATCCACTACGGTGTACGTGAATTCGGTATGACGGCTATCATGAACGGCATCGCTCTGCACGGTGGTTTCGTACCATACGGCGCAACGTTCCTAATGTTCATGGAATACGCGCGTAACGCAATGCGTATGGCTGCTCTGATGAAAGTTCAGAACATCCAAGTTTACACGCACGACTCTATCGGCTTAGGCGAAGATGGTCCTACTCACCAACCGGTTGAACAGATCGCTTCTCTACGTCTAACGCCAAACATGAGCACATGGCGCCCATGTGACCAAGTTGAGTCTGCTGTTGCTTGGAAACTGGCTATTGAGCGTAAAGATGGTCCTTCATCTTTAATCTTCTCTCGTCAAAACCTTGCACAACAAGATCGTAATGCTGAGCAAGTAGCTAACATCGCTAAGGGTGGTTACATCCTGAAAGATTGTGAAGGCAAGCCTGAGCTAATCATCATTGCAACAGGTTCTGAAGTTGAGCTTGCTGTTGAAGCTGCTGCACAGTTAACCGCTGAAGGTAAAGCAGTACGCGTAGTATCTATGCCTGCAACTGACGCGTTCGACAAGCAAGATGCTGAATACCGTGAGTCTGTACTTCCATCTGACGTTACTGCTCGTATCGCAGTAGAAGCTGGCATCGCTGACTTCTGGTACAAGTACGTTGGTTTCGGTGGCAAGATCATAGGTATGACAACGTTCGGCGAATCTGCACCAGCAGGCGAGCTATTCAAGATGTTCGGTTTCACTACTGAAAACGTAGTAAACACCGCGAAAGAGCTTCTTGCTTAATCATTGATTGCTAGCTTAGTGCTAACAATGAAATGAATAAAAAAACCGAGCGCTGAGCTCGGTTTTTTGTCTCTGGGATTTGTTTCTCCTAGACTCATCTCTATAAGCAACAGATCAATCTGTCATGAACAAGCTGAGTTATTCAAGTAATGCCTTTTGGGTAGGATTCAGTTATCATCTGTTGCACGAAATTTTGGTTAGATGTACGGAACTATGCTAAAAGTCGCGATAAATGGATTTGGACGAATAGGGCGTAATGTATTGCGCGCTGTCTATGAAAGTGGCAAAAGCCAACAAATCAAAGTAGTAGCGGTCAATGAGCTTGCTCAGCCTGACGCTATGGCTCACCTATTGCAGTACGACACCAGTCACGGCCGCTTCGGTAAGAAAATCTCTAACGATCAAGAGCACATTTATGTCCATCATGGCATTGGTGCTGAAGACAAGGGTGAGTTTGATACCATTCGTATCTTACATCTTGCTGATATTGAGCTGTTGCCTTGGCGTGACCTTGAGGTGGATATCGTTCTCGATTGTACCGGTGTTTATGGTTGCCGAGATGACGGCCTCGCGCACATTGCTGCAGGGGCGAAAAAGGTACTGTTTTCTCACCCCGGTGCCAATGACCTCGATAACACCATTATCTATGGTGTGAACCACGATACCATCGAAGCGGACCACCAAATCGTTTCCAATGGTTCGTGCACCACCAACTGTATTGTCCCTATCATTAAGGTTCTTGATGACGCCTTTGGTATCGAGTCCGGTACGATTACGACTATTCACTCTTCAATGAATGATCAACAAGTTATCGATGCGTACCACAGCGATTTGCGTCGTACTCGAGCAGCAAGCCAATCGATCATTCCTGTCGATACCAAGTTGCATAAAGGTATTGAAAGAATCTTCCCGAAATTTTCCAACAAATTTGAAGCTATATCTGTGCGTGTGCCGACGGTAAACGTAACAGCGATGGATTTAAGTGTCACAATTAATGCAAATGTGAAAGTTAATGACGTAAATCAAACCATTGTTAATGCATCCCAGTGTACATTACACAATATAGTTGACTATACTGAAGCGCCGCTCGTTTCCATCGACTTTAATCACGATCCCCATAGCGCAATCGTTGATGGTTCACAAACGCGAGTGAGCAACGGCCACTTAGTTAAAATGCTAGTGTGGTGTGATAATGAATGGGGCTTTGCGAACCGAATGCTGGATACGGTTCTTGCAATGCAAGCTTCTGAAGGCAAGAAGTAAGACCTAGAAGCAAATGTGCGGATTATTTATTTTTTAGCTTGAAATAAATACTAAGAGTCCACATATTATTAGTAGTGAAAGAATTACCAGTTGAATAATTTATAGGCTTAGCAGGGTTGCTGAGTTTCCAAAACTTTATATTTATTTAAATTTGAGAGGACAAATCATGTCTGTGATCAAGATGACTGACCTGGAACTTGCAGGTAAACGCGTATTTATCCGTGCTGACCTAAACGTACCAGTAAAAGACGGTAAAGTAACTTCAGATGCACGTATCCTTGCATCTCTACCAACTATCAAACTTTGCCTAGAAGCTGGCGCAAAGGTAATGGTTACTTCTCACCTTGGTCGTCCTACTGAAGGCGAATACAACGAAGAGTTCTCTCTAGCTCCTGTAGTTAACTACCTAAACGACGCACTAGACTGCGAAGTTAAACTAGCTAAAGATTACGTAAACGGCCTAGAGCTAAACGCTGGTGAACTTGTTGTTCTTGAAAACGTTCGTTTCAACAAAGGCGAGAAGAAGAACGAAGAAGCACTTTCTAAGCAATACGCTGCACTATGTGACATCTTTGTAATGGATGCATTCGGTACAGCTCACCGTGCTCAAGCTTCTACACACGGCGTTGGTACTTACGCTCCTGTAGCATGTGCTGGCCCTCTTCTAGCTGCTGAGCTTGAAGCGCTTGGTAAAGCAATGGACAACCCAGCTCGCCCACTAGTGGCTATCGTTGGTGGTTCTAAAGTTTCTACTAAACTAACCGTTCTAGAATCTCTTTCTAAAATTGCTGACCAGCTTGTTGTTGGTGGTGGTATCGCGAACACATTCATCGCTGCTGAAGGCCACAACGTAGGTAAGTCTCTATACGAAGCTGACCTAGTTGAAACGGCTCAAAAGCTAATGAAAGAGTGTGCTATCCCAGTAGCAACTGACGTTGCATGTGCTAAAGCATTCGACGAAAACGCAGAAGCTGAAATCAAGCACGTTTCTGAAGTTCAAGACGACGACATGATCTTCGACCTTGGTCCAGATTCAACTGCGGCACTAGCTGAAATCATCGGCAACGCGAAAACAATCCTTTGGAACGGCCCTGTAGGCGTATTCGAATTCAAGAACTTCGAAGCGGGTACAGCTGGTATCTCTAAAGCAATCGCTGAGTCTGCAGGTTTCTCTGTAGCAGGTGGTGGTGACACGCTAGCAGCTATCGATAAGTTCGGTATCAAAGCTGACGTTTCTTACATCTCTACTGGCGGTGGCGCTTTCCTTGAATTCGTTGAAGGTAAAGTACTTCCTGCAGTAGCAATGCTTGAAGAGCGTGCTAAAGCATAATTGATTTAGAAAGGCGAGATGTGAATCTCGCCTTTTAACGTTTGCTGCATATCACACTTTTTTGCTAGAATGGCATAAGTTGTGAGCAAACGATTGCAAGTTTTTAAACTTAAGTTTTTTAATCTTAAAACGATAGAATAAATAGGACTATTTCCATGTCTAAGATCTTCGATTTTGTAAAACCTGGTGTGATTTCTGGCGATGACGTACAGAAAGTATTTGAAGTAGCAAAAGAAAACAAATTTGCTCTTCCTGCTGTAAACGTTGTTGGTACTGACTCTGTAAACGCAGTACTAGAAGCAGCTGCTAAAGTTAAAGCTCCAGTAGTTGTTCAGTTCTCTAACGGCGGCGCTGCATTCTTCGCAGGTAAAGGCGTTAAACTTGAAGGTCAAGGCGCACAAGTTCTTGGCGCTGTAGCTGGTGCAAAATACGTACACGCTGTAGCTGAAGCTTACGGTGTTCCAGTTATCCTGCACACTGACCACGCTGCTAAGAAACTTCTTCCATGGATCGACGGTCTACTAGACGCTGGTGAAGAGTTCTTCGCACAAACTGGTAAGCCTCTATTCTCTTCTCACATGCTAGACCTTTCTGAAGAGTCTCTAGAAGAGAACATCGAAACATGTGCTAAGTACCTAGAGCGCATGGCTAAAATGAACATGACAATCGAGATCGAACTTGGTTGTACTGGTGGTGAAGAAGACGGCGTTGATAACTCTGATATGGACGCATCTGAGCTTTACACTTCTCCAGAAGACGTAGCATACGCTTACGAGAAACTAATGGCTGTTAGCCCACGTTTCACTATCGCTGCATCTTTCGGTAACGTACACGGTGTTTACCAAGCTGGTAACGTTGTACTTACTCCAACTATCCTACGTGACTCTCAAGCATACTGTGCAGAGAAGTTCGGTATCGCACCTAACGCTCTAAACTTCGTATTCCACGGTGGTTCTGGTTCTTCTGAAGCAGAAATCCAAGAGTCTATCGGCTACGGTGTTATCAAAATGAACATCGATACTGATACACAGTGGGCAACTTGGGACGGTATCCGTCAGTACTCTGCTGACAACTTCGATTTCCTACAAGGTCAAATCGGCAACCCAACTGGCGAAGCTGCTCCAAACAAGAAGTACTACGATCCACGCGTATGGCTACGTGCTGGTCAAGCTTCAATGGTTGCTCGTCTAGAGAAAGCATTTGCTGACCTTAACGCTGTAGACGTACTATAATTCTTTGAATTAAGTACTCTTTAAGTTTTAAAAACCCGCTCATTGAGCGGGTTTTTTTATATCTGATAAAAAATTGTACTAAATATGTGAAAAACCTAGCGTGCGGTGAATAAATTTCGTAGTCTTTTAGTTATCGGTATTTGTGTTTATCGGTAAGTTTTAATAATTCAAAAGCTTACATAAATATGACTTTGCAATCTGTCAAAGATAGGATATCGTGCCGAAAAACTGAACTTGGTTCAGTTTATAAAAAGGACTTGGCTTTAATTTACTTTTAACACAATGACTTAACGGTAATTACACTGTTTATTATATTGCAGAGTAAATGAGGCTTAAGGCAGTTTAGCCCATAGCATATTATATAGAGGATGCACATTATGGCTGATAGTTCGACAGCGATTGAGACTCCACTTGTGGATGGTTTGTCTCAAGCAGAGCAGTGGTTAACAAATAATTCAGATTTATTTATCCAATATGGCGTAAATATCATTTCAGCACTGATAATTCTATTTATTGGTAACCTTATTGTTAAAGCAGTAGCGAATAGCGTGTCTAAGGTTCTTCAGAAGAAGAAAATGGACCGAGCAGTTGTGGAGTTCGTCCATGGTTTAGTTCGTTACTTGTTGTTTGTGATTGTTTTAATTGCTGCACTTGGTCGTTTAGGTGTTCAAACGGCATCTGTAGTTGCTGTTATTGGTGCGGCTGGTTTAGCCGTTGGTCTTGCACTACAAGGCTCACTATCTAACTTTGCTGCTGGTGTACTTATCGTTGCATTCCGTCCATTTAAGTCTGGTGACTATGTGGAAATTGGTGGTGTGGCAGGTTCAGTTGATTCTATTCAAATCTTCCAAACGGTTCTAACAACGCCAGACAACAAAATGGTTGTAGTACCTAACGGTAGCGTTATCGGCAGCCCAATCACAAACTATTCTCGTCATGCGACGCGCCGTATTGATCTAATGATTGGTGTTTCTTACAACGCTGATCTTCAGAAGACAAAAGCGCTACTGACTAAGATCTGTGAATCTGATGAGCGTGTACTGAAAGAACCTGGCGTTCAAGTTGGTGTTCATACGCTTGCTGATTCTTCAGTTAACTTCGTTGTTCGTCCATGGGTTAGCACTGCTGACTACTGGAATGTTTATTTCGACCTGATGCAAGCAATCAAAGAAGGCTTGGATAACGAGGGTATCGAAATTCCATTCCCGCAAATGGATGTACACATGAATAAAGTAGAAGCTTAATTCCTAGTTAGTTTTTATAACTATAAGCTTTTATAAGGAAAGGCGGATAACTTAGGTTATCCGCCTTTTTTGTTGGTTTCATGAAGCTAAATAGATTTACCAGTATTGCTCAATAAGTCCATCGGTAAGCACCGTTGCTATGGCGAACATCATGGTTGCGACTGCGATATCAATGCCTTTCTTAACCTTAGGTTTAGATAGCGTCGGGCCTAGTTTTGCAGCGCCTAATGACAAAGAATAGAACCAGACGAACGAAGCCAATATAGTCCCCATAGCAAATGCAATTCTGTCGTTGCCTTCAAATTGCCCACCAATGGATCCAAGAATTACCACGGTATCCAAATAGAGATGTGGGTTTAATACTGTTACTGCCAATGCCCCTAAAATAACGGTGCGCTTGCCACGCGCTAATATCTCACCTTTCGACTCATCACTGGTGCGCACTTTGAATGCACTGCGTAGTGAGAGCAAACCATACACAGTCAGAAAAGCGATGCCACCTAGTGTCACTGAGGTAAGCAGTAATTCATTTTGCGACAAGATCGCTCCGCCGCCAAAAATGCCTAATGAGATAAACAGAGTATCGAGCAGGCTACAAATCGTTGCTGTCGTTAAATGATGATTGCGTTTTATCCCTTGATTTAGGACGTACGCATTCTGAGCGCCAATAGGGATAATCATACTTGCCCCTAGACCAAAACCTTGTAATAAAACCCAAAAACTCATTTTAACCTCCACTTATTTAACGATATTTACGTGCTATATGGCGAAGATACTCTGACCCTTTAAATAAGTATAATTAATGATTTTAATCCATTATTAGAGTTGCTAATGTGGTGATGAGTTAGCTTAAAAAGGAAGCAAATTGATGCGCGGATTGGATTATAAATGGATTGAAGCACTGGATGCTGTAGTAAAACAACGTAGTTTCGAAAGGGCTGCTGAGCAGTTATATATCTCCCAGTCGGCGGTATCTCAACGCATCAAACAGCTGGAAAAGTGGTTGGCTCAGCCAGCCTTGGTGAGAGAAAGCCCGCCTAGGCCAACGCCTGCGGGTAAAAAACTACTGGGCTTATATCGCCGTGTTCGTTTGTTAGAGCACGAGCTTGTGCCTGAGTTGATGAATGAAGAGGGTAATCAACCACTATCGATATCCATAGCCACCAACGCTGATAGTTTGGCGACATGGTTGCTACCAGCTTTGTCGGATGTGATTAAGTCTCGCCAAGTCGAGTTGAACCTCGCGATTCATGGTGAGTCGAGAACCATTGAAAAGATTAAAAGTGGCGAGGTGGCCGGTGCAATCAGTTTGGAGTCTCAAGCGATTCCTGGCTGCAGTGCTGACTATCTCGGTAGGATGGATTATGTGTGCGTGGCTAGCCCTGACTTTCATCAGCGTTACTTTGCAGAGGGCGTAAACTACGCCACCTTAAGCAAAGCACCTGCGGTTTCCTATGATCAATACGATGATCTGCATAAGAAGTTTCTGCATGATCATTTTAACGTCCCGAGAGACAGTGTGATCAATCATACAGTCGGCAGTTCAGAAGCATTTGTGCGCTTGGCATTATCGGGTGTAGCCTATTGCTTGATCCCCCGATTACAGATTATCGATGAGCTCGAGTCTGGTGCTCTGATTGATATTACCCCTGGCTTTCTGCTCTCTTATCGCATCTATTGGCACCATTGGCAGCTTGAGAGCGGAGTATTAAAAGAGGTATCCCAAGCAATATTGAGTTTTGCTCACAATCACTTACCTCAGTAAACTGTTGGTTTTTTCAGCGTCAAAGTTCTGTTAGAAGTGTGTGCTCTGGATTGGCTAAACGATAAATTGCTCTATGATGAAAGGACATTTGTTTAGCATAGGTCATACCTAATGAAGCTTGTACCAAAGATGTTAGCAACGTCTCTTACTCTTACTGCGGCGTTGAGTGCTGTGAGTTTTCCATCATTGGCTGACTCTCCATCCTTTCCTCATATTTCAACGACAGGCTATGGTGAAGTGATCGCTACACCTGATATGGCGACATTCTCTGTGAGAGTCGTGGAATCGACGATGACTGCTGAACAGGCTAAAAATACCGTTGATAAAGTCGTGACAGGCTTTCTAAACAAGCTGCATCAAGCTGGTGTTGATGAGGCGAGTGTACACAGCTCTAACCTGTATTTATCTCCTCAATATCATTACCCGAAAGATGGCAAACCGGAACTGGTTGGCTACCGCGCCTCACGTAATGTGACCGTTCAAGTGACTGAGCTAGCTAATCTTAATGAGTACATGGATATTGCGATTGGAGAAGGCATTAATCAGATCGACAACATCCAACTGCAAGTTCGCGACCAAGCTAAGTATCAAGAGCAAGCGCGCTTAGAAGCCATTAAAGATGCGACATCAAAAGCTAAATCATTGGCGAGTGGTTTTGAGCGCGAGTTAGGTGATGTATGGCGCGTGGATTACAACGCCCAATCTTCTCAGCCAGTACTCATGCGTTCAATGGCGATGGATGCAAGAACAGAATCGAACTCTTATGAAGACTCAACGATCACCATTCGTGATCGCGTGAATGTGATCTACCAGATCGAAGAGTAATGACAGTGCTATAGAAGGTTTTGGATCATGACGACCTAATTACCTACGATAGGCCAAATGCTAAAAAGGCTCTCATGATGAGAGCCTTTTTTATGCATTTTGAGTGCGATGATTAGTGAAGAAGACGAGCACGGATTGTGCCTTCGATCTCTTTCAGTTTAAGCAGTGCTTCTTCAGAGCGATCGGCTTCTACATCGATAACGACATAACCCATATCAGCCGCAGTCTGTAGGTATTGACCCGCGATGTTGATCCCTTCCTCAGCGAAGATGGTGTTGATCTGAGTTAGGATGCCTGGGCGGTTTTCGTGAATGTGTAATAAACGAGACGTTCCAGTATGCAGTGGTAGTGATACCTCAGGGAAGTTAACACTTGATAGCGTAGAGCCGTTATCAGAGTATTTCGCTAGCTTACCAGCAACTTCAACACCAATGTTCTCTTGTGCTTCTTGAGTTGAACCACCCACGTGAGGCGTTAGGATCACGTTATCGAACTGCATTAATGGAGACTCAAACGGGTCTGCATTGGTTTTTGGTTCTGTTGGGAAAACATCAATAGCCGCACCTGCAAGGTGTCCAGACTCCAGAGCGCCACACAGAGCAGGAATATCGACTACCGTGCCACGAGCTGCGTTGATAAAGATAGAACCAGGCTTCATGCGCTCGAACTCTTCTTTACCCATCATGTCTTTTGTTTCGTTGGTTTCAGGTACATGCAAAGAGATTACGTCACACTTGTTCAGTAATTCCGTCATGGTATGAACTTGCGTTGCGTTACCCAGAGACAGTTTGTTTTCAATGTCGTAGAAGTAAACACGCATGCCAAGGTTTTCAGCAATAATACCCAGTTGAGTACCGATGTGACCGTAGCCAATAATACCTAAACGCTTACCACGGGCTTCGTAAGAGTTGTCGGCACTCTTTTTCCAGATGCCACGGTGTGCAAGCGCGTTCTTTTCTGGAATGCCACGTAGTAGCAATAGAACCTGACCAAGAACGAGCTCAGCAACGCTTCGAGTGTTTGAGAACGGTGCGTTGAACACAGGGATACCGCGTTTTGCTGCTGCTTGAAGGTTGACTTGGTTAGTACCAATACAGAAACAACCGACGGCAACCAGCTTTTCAGCTGCATCAATAACTTCTTGGGAGATATTAGTGCGAGAACGAATACCAATGAAATGAGCATCTTTTACTGCTTCAAGAAGTTCATCTTCCGGTAGCGAGCCTTTGTGGTACTCAATGTTTGTGTAACCAGCGGCTTGCAGTACTTCTACAGAAGAAGGGTGAAGACCTTCTAGAAGTAGAATTTTAATTTTTTCTTTTTCCAGTGAAACTTTGGCCATTGTTCTCGTCCTTAAAATGGAAAGGTTGGGCAAATGCGGCGCACGTGCTACAAAATGGCTGAAAGGGGAACAAATTCACCACTTTGTTAGGAGACAAACGTTTTCCCTGTGCGTCTTCTGAACAATAAAGTAACAAAAAAAAAATGTTTTGGGTAAGAAAATTACGGAATAAGACATAATTTTACAGCAATAAAGCAAAAAAAACGGCGCCCTAGGGCACCGTATGTAATGAAGTAACAGAAAAACTCAATCTTCTATTATTTATTCTTCGATTTTTGCACCTTCAGGCGTGCCGGTGATAACCACATCAGCACCACGGTGAGCGAACAGACCAACCGTCACCACACCAGCTATACCATTGATGATATCTTCTAGTTGTTTCGGGTTTTCGATCGCCATGCCGTACACATCTAGGATCACGTTGCCGTTATCGGTTGTGCAGCCTTCGCGGTAAACTGGGTCACCACCAAGCTTAACCAACTCACGTGCCACGTATGAACGTGCCATTGGGATTACTTCAACAGGCAGTGGGAATTTACCCAACACATCAACTGCTTTAGTGCCGTCAACAATACACACAAACTTATCAGAGATAGCCGCTACGATTTTTTCACGAGTCAAAGCAGCGCCGCCGCCTTTGATCATATCGCGTGAAGCGTTAATCTCGTCTGCGCCATCAACATAGATGTCTAGTTTGAATACGTCGTTGCACTCAAATACTTTGATTTCTAGTGCTTCTAGTTTTTCAGTAGAGGCTACAGAGCTTGAAACCGCACCTTTGATTTTGTCTTTCATTGTGCCAAGTGCGTCGATGAAGTGATTTACTGTAGAGCCAGTACCTACACCTACAATGCTGCCTTCTTCAACATATTGAAGTGCTGCCCAGCCAGCTGCTTTTTTCATTTCATCTTGAGTCATGCCATTCTCCTGAATAAGGTCTTGCGCTTTGAATTAATCGTTCGCGTATTGAAGTTAACGTTTATATATCGAGGTTAACGTTTGCGGCGCGATTATAGCGCTTTAATGGTTGTTTTCCCATTGCCAAGTTTTACTCGGAGTCACGATTTTAGGTAACGGAATGTCCCATTCTTCAATCGGTAGCGTATCAACATGTTGGCAATCATGAGCCAAACCAATAGGAGCTGCACCTTCGCCCGTCTCGAACCACTTTGCCAAGGTGCGATCGTAATATCCGCCGCCCATACCTAAACGATGGCCATGGGAGTCAAAGCCGACAAGGGGCGTAAGAATAAGGTCGAGTTGCTGACAAGGTTTAACCAGCATTTGATTGAGCTGAGGTTCGACAATACCGTACTTATTCAAGACCGTCGGTGTGGTTGGCGAGTAGTGTAAAAACAGCAGGTGCCCGGCAGAGAAGGGGTGCAATACTGGTAAATAAGTTTGCTTACCTTGCGCCCATAACCATTCGATTAAAGGCTGAGTATCGAGTTCGCCATCGATAGAGATATAGAGGGCAATATGCTGAGCAGACTGAATTTCATCAAGCTGCATGCACTGCTTAACTAAGTCGATACCGGATTGAGTTTGTTGGTCGCCAGATAAGGCATTGCGTTTGATACGGATCTGTTTGCGAAATTCGCTGCGTGTGAGCGTCTTCATAAGAAGGGATACCCCAAAGTGCCGTTGAGAATAGATGGCCCTTGAACCAGCGAGTTCAAGGCGGATCAGCAATGATTACCGTAGGCTTCTCGGTCGGGCCGAGCATGCTCAATAGCACTCAAGTACTAACCCTTAGGGATTGCTTATCGGCTCGGGGACGTGAATCCTCTGACAAACACTCCAGGGTAAATTTTGTGTACGCTATTGCTGTCCGTGCTTAACTTTACTGAGGACATCTGAAAGTGATGTCGTGAGCTGTTCCATTCGCTCGGTCAGTGCGTTTTGTTCATCATTTGCTTCAAACTTCTTGGTTTGTAATTCGTAGCAAATATTCAGAGCTGCGATAGTCAGCAGCTTCACTTCATTGGTTACCTTAGTACGTTCAGCCATCTCTTTCAATCGATTATCAAGATCGGCCGCCGCTGCAATCAATGACTCTTCTTGCCCTGGTGGACAATTCACTCGAGTCAGTTTTCCTAATATTTCAACGTCTACCGCTTGATTACTCATGATGGATGAACTCTTTAACGCGCTATTTTAAGGCTGTTGCCCTTCGCCATTTTTTGAGAAAGAAAAAGTGCAAGTACCGATGAGGAAGCAATCTCCTCTGAGGGAGAAACTATAGGTAAACCGCTATTAAGATTCAAGCTTTTCAGAGTGACTGTTTGTAAATGAGAGCTTGAGCACACAGTAATTCAGCAAATTGAACAATTGGTAGTCAGTCATCCTTCAATTGCTGGGGATCGATGCTTACCAGAATTGGGGTGAAGTGGTACGATTATACTATCGATATAAAGAATAACTGAGCGAGCTATCTGATGAGCGAAACTACTTTACCTGACTACCTAACGGTTGCGACTGAACTTCAATCGGCAAGTCTAGCCGTAACCCCTGCTGAGATGCATGGTTTATTAACGGGTATGTTAAGCGGAGGCTTAAACCTTGCAGATAAAAGCTGGCAACCACTGATCTTCGATTACACCAATGAAGGTATGGGCTGGCCAGATCGCGCGCTAACGCTTGCGGAAGCAACACTGAAAGTCACAACCAGTGAAATCACAGGCTCAGGCATGGAACTGTCTATGCTGCTGCCGGACGAAGACGCAAGCGCAAGCCTATTTGACTTGGCTGATGGTGTGTCTGATTGGATTAACCATTTCATTTCTGGTCTAGGCTTGGTTGGCGCTCAATTGAACAAAGCGTCTGACAGTACAAAAGAAGCATTAGTTGATCTAGAAGAGATGGCCAAGCTAGGCATTGACGAAGATGATGATCTGGAAGAGCAAGCGCAGCTTCTAGAGCACGTTATTGAGCACGTAAAAGCGTGTGCACTAACGATTCATGCTGAATTTGGTGCTCGCCCATCTGAAGATGCGGCGCCTACCATTCATTAATTCGTTGGCCGGTTTGAGGTTATGATGGCTCAGTATGATGTTGTAATTGCTGGTGGCGCAATGGCAGGGGCAACCTTAGCCCTTGCTTTGAATCACCTAAGCCAAGGTTCACTGTCGATTGCGGTAGTGGAGCCTTATCAGGTTGATCATCAAGCTCACCCTAGGTTTGATTCTCGTTCGATTGCTTTGTCCTATGGCACAGTGCAGATCCTGGATTCTTTGCGCTTATGGCAATCTATCGCTCCGGTCGCGACCCCGATTAAAGATATCCATGTTTCGGATCGCGGGCATGCCGGAATGACAGACATCTACAGTGAAGAACTTGCTGTAGATGCGCTTGGCTACGTGGTCGAGTTAGCAGATGTGGGTCGAATCTATCAGCAGAAACTTGAATCAGAAGCGGCAATTACCATGCTTTGTCCTGAGTCTGTTAGTAAAGTTGAACGTGAAGAAGCGTTGACGACGATTGAACTGACAAGTGGGCAAACAGTAACCACTAAGTTACTGGTTGCTGCTGACGGTGCAATCTCAACCTGTTGCCAACAGCTCAATATCTCATTGAGTGAGCATGACTTTGAGCAAGTCGCTGTGATTGCCAATATTGTGGCGAGTGAACCTCACCAAGGTCGCGCATTTGAGCGTTTTACCCATCATGGGCCAGTTGCTCTATTACCGATGAGTGACAACCGTTTATCGCTGGTTTGGTGTTTAACACCAGAGCAAGCACAAAAAGTGATGACGCTAAACGACAATGAATTTCTTGAGCAATTGCAGAATGACTTTGGCTGGCGACTTGGCCGATTAGAGAAGGTCGGCAAGCGCGCGAGTTACCCTCTGATTCTTCGTCACCGACAGCAAAATATCTCTCATCGATTTGCCATTGTTGGTAATGCTGCTCAAACGCTTCACCCAATTGCGGGGCAAGGCTTTAACCTAGGCATCCGAGATGTGGCTTCCTTGGCAGAAGAGTTGTGTACCCAGTTAGATGATGTAGGTCGTTACCGTGGTCTTGTTAACTTTAGAAAGCGTAGAGAACAAGACCGAGACGCAACGATCACGTTGACTTCAAGCCTAGTTCACCTGTTCTCAAACGATTATATGACCGCTCGCATTGGGCGTAATCTTGGGTTAGCCGTAATAGATAACCTTCCACCACTTAAAGGTCCACTTTTGCGTCATACGCTTGGCCTAGTAGAAAGATAAGGTAATAAATAATGATGCAAAGTGTTGATATCGCGATTGTTGGTGGTGGCATGGTTGGCCTAGCGCTTGCTGCTGCCCTAAAAGACAGTGACCTAAGAATCGCTGTCATTGAAGGCAGAGCGCCTAGTGAAGGGCTGAGTGAGCTGCCTGATGTGCGTGTATCCGCGTTGAGTCGTTCTAGTGAAGTGATTCTTCGTAACCTAGGTGCATGGCAAGGTATCGAACAAAGACGCGCTGCACCGTATCAAGCGATGGAAGTGTGGGAACAAGACAGTTTCGCTCGTATTGAGTTTGACTCGACACGCTTGGCTCAGCCTAATCTTGGTCATATCGTTGAAAACCGTGTGATTCAATTAGCGCTGCTTGATCAGGTTAAGAAACAAGACAACGTCAGCCTGTATATGCCCGCAACGTGTAAAACGATGGCGATTGGTGAAAGTGAAGCTTGGTTAATATTGGACAATGGTCAAGCACTGACAGCTAAGTTAGTTGTTGGAGCAGACGGCGCAAACTCTTGGGTTCGTAAGCAGCAAGATATCCCATTAACACATTGGGATTACGGACACAGTGCGATTGTCGCGAACATCAAAACCACAGAGCCGCACCACAGCGTTGCTCGTCAAATCTTCACGCCTCAAGGCCCATTGGCATTCCTACCAATGCAACCAAGCAACATGAGCTCGATTGTTTGGTCTACGGAACCAAATCGTGCCGAGAACCTCGTATCAATGTCGGATGCTGAATTCAACAAGCAGTTAACAGCTGAGTTCGATGCAAAGCTGGGCTTATGTGAAGTGGTTGGTGACCGTTTTGCCTTCCCACTGCGCATGCGTTATGCGCGTGACTTTGCGGTAGAGCGTGTGGCTTTGGTTGGTGATGCTGCTCATACCATTCACCCATTAGCAGGGCAGGGCGTGAACCTTGGCCTATTAGACGCAGCAAGCCTAGCGCAAGAGCTGTTAAAGCTATGGTCTGCGGGTGAAGACATTGGCACCAAGCGTAATCTTCGCGGCTACGAGCGCTGGAGAAAAGCAGAGGCGGCGAAAATGATTGCTTCAATGCAGGGCTTTAAAGATCTGTTTGAAGGCGATAACCCAGCTAAGAAGCTGATTCGTGGCATTGGTATGAAGCTTGCGGGCCAATTACCGGGTGCGAAAGATGAGATCATGAAGCGCGCACTGGGTTTGTCTGGCAATCTTCCTGACTTAGCTAAGCGTCCAGTGACTCATCGATAATGACATAGTGTTCTGGTGGTATATCGAATCATCATTGATACGAAAATTGGTACGAAAAAAGGGTTGGCATAATGCCAACCCTTTTTGTTTTTAATTCTGTAGATAATCAGGTCATGCGTACGCGCAGCGCAGTTTCATGATTTCACTATTTATTTCTTTCACTGTTTGAAAGTGACGTTTTTCTGCTCGGTCTGGTAGCACTAGCTTACCGTTATCAAACTCAAATTTTCCTACGCCGTAAATGTAGATTCGTCCTTTGAAAAGTCGACTTACATGTTTAGCAATCATACTCGGTGTATAGCGCTTAAACAGTCTCATTCTTAATTATCCTTATATTTACCTAGCCTGCATATTATAGAAAAACTCCGAGATAATAATTGTGATAAGCATGGAGTTATATGCAGTAGCGTTGACGTTAATTAGATATTTGTGCTGTTCTAAGCACTTTCTTCAGTAAATATCTATTTTTACGTGAGCTCCTCCCCAAAATAATATTGAGTAGTGAACTGCCGTGAACTTTTCTGTTCAGTATTAAGCAGTGATAATGTTACAAGTATAAGAATAGGCGGGATTTTTTTGTTTGTGTAATCAAATTGTAAATTTCGGACAAAAAAAAGCCCGTCTAAAACGGGCGAATAGTCACAGATGCATTACACAAAAGTGGATACTGATGTTACTCAGTGGATTCACTTGCACTGATTTGCTTAATAGCTAGTCAGTAAATTTACAATAACGCAAATTTAACTTTGTGACTACTTATGCTTTTATTTTGAGTAACTATTTATAAATGGTGTGTTCTTCTTATGACGAGGTTCACACTAAAAATGTACTCAATGAAATATTAAAATGAAGTTTGCGAAGCATGATCTAAACGATCATCGACTGATGTCCGCGACGGTCGGTGCACATAGCGCCATAAGATCATTGAGATCCAGCGCAACGCCAGCCATTCGGTCGCCGGAGCTAATGGTTACGGTCGAGTTGTTTTGAATGGAAGGATCAAAAATGATCGGCATGTGTCTCTTGAGAGCGAGCGGGCCAACACAACCCACTTTAAAGCCAGTGATTGTTTCAACATCAGAGAGAGACACGCAGGTCATTCGACGGCAATTCAGTACCGAGCGTACTTTCTTGGGATCGACAGAGCGGTCACCAGCAGTACAGGCTAACGCATACTGGTTACCCATATCCTTAAGCAGGATGCACTTCACCATTTGAGAGGCGTCGATGCCTCGCTCTTGTGCGGTTTCTTCAATGCTGGTGGTTGGCTTGCTTTGCATCAGCAGGCGATAATTCACCTGCTGTTGATCCAGCCATTGTGTAATCAGCGTTTCCACGTGGTTACTCGTCGTCAAGGCTGTACGGCAGTGGCAGGATATTCCATGTTTGATCAGGCTGCGCGGTCAGTCGCAGCTGAACATCGTCATCAAGGTTGTTTGGCAGTACCATCAAACCAATCGCTCGGTTATCAGCAAATTGATAGACGTTTAATAGTCGGCCTGCGCCACGCCAGTTCTCACCCACACTACGTTCCAGTTCAATAGGGTTTTCTAACGACAGCACGTCCGCAGTTGTGCCCGACACAATGCGCATCTCACGCTTGTTCATGCCACGGTACTTAGCACGAGCAACCGTTTCTTGACCTGTGTAACAGCCTTTTGAAAAGCTGATACCGCCAATCGCTTGCAGGTTAAGCGCTTGAGGGATGTGCTCGTTTTGCTCTGCTTTCGATAGGTTAGGCTGAGCATCAAGAATTTCATGATATTGCCAAAGTGTTTCTGATACTTTCTCCGCAGCGCTGTTTGATACCAAGGCTTCAGCGGCTTCTTCTGTCACAAGTAGAGCCCAGCGGTTATCTGCAACTTGAACCGCTGTACCACCAGAGATAGCACGCACATTACCTTGGCTTTCTGAAATAGAATCAATGTATTGATTAGCTGACGAACCCATCACACCGATAACAACGTCAGACGTTTGCTCGATATCGACCTTAGAGAACACCGCGTACTTCTTGATTTCAACGAGCTCGACTTCAATCGCTGATTTAGGTTGCATGAGTGCGTAGCCACCGTTGTGGTGGAACAAACGAAAGATACTCCATACCTTTCCTTTTGCATCACAGTGCGCGCCTAATGTGGATTCATCATTAGGAAGAGTGACGACATCGCACGTTACTTGACCCTGTAGGTACGACTTTTTGTCATCGCCTATCATGGTAATTGCACTCCAGTCTGACACGTGTGTCATCATCAGTTCTGGAAGCGATTCATTTTGCGTATGAGCGAGTGGCTGAAATGTGTTTTTCCAATCCATTTTATCTTTCCTAAGAATTTTATTTGGCTCTATGTTAATCCGGTTCTGTTTCTTTGTCAGCCTAGGTTTTTTTGTGAGCTTAGATAGGGACTGTGACTCACATAGTAGTTACAGGGCGTATGACTTGTTACACTCCGAGAAAGAAAAATTATAGGTGAGGATAGCCAATGTACACTGCAGAGCAGAAAGCACGAATTAAATGGGGTTGCCGTCGCGGCATGTTAGAACTTGATGTAGTCATCATGCCATTTTTCGAAGAGTGTTTTGATTCATTGCAAGAGCAGGAACAGCGCGAGTTTGTTTCTCTATTAGAGTGTGATGACCCAGATTTGTTTACTTGGGTGATGGGACACGGACGCAGTGAAAACCTAGGCCATGCATCAATGGTTGATAAAATTGTCGCACACAACCTCAGCAAGGTTCGTTAAGCTTCAGCTTAACCCTTCGTATTCCGCATTATTTGCAAAAGGCACTATTTTTGGGTGCCTTTTGTTTTTCATCGTCCTGTCTTCTATTCCACTTGCCGCCAGCCTTTATTGCTTAGCTTTAATGATCCGCTTGTTCAGAAACAATCATGTGATTCTAAATAGTGTCTATGGGCGTTTTGATTACAGAGAGGATGGTGATATTCGACTCAATGACCGAACTTACCGACTCAAGTCCGTTGATAAGATCTGGGCGCAGTTCTTCGTTAAATTGCAGTTTGAATGTGGGCACTCGGTACTGCTTTGGCGGGACAGCTGTTGCGAGCGAGAATATCGCCATTTTCTGGCGAACTTACAACGAGCGCGCTAGAGAAGCCAAACTATTCGATGAAAGAAAGTATTAGATAAAAGAAAGCGTTAGACAAAAGAAAAGGGAGCACTCGGCTCCCTTTCGTTTAATCATTTTCCGCTGACGGCTAATTCGCTAAGCACGTTTAACCAATTATTATGATTGGCGTTTCTCTGGCGTCAGAATCGTTGGGCCACTGTCTTCTGCAAGTTCAGGGTAATCCAACGTGTAGTGGAGGCCGCGGCTCTCTTTACGTTGCATTGCACAACGAACCATTAGTTCTGCCACTTGTAGCAAGTTACGCAGTTCTAATAGGTTATTCGAAACCTTGAAGTAGCTGTAGTACTCATGAGTTTCTTGTTGCAGCATCTGAATGCGACGCAATGCTCGCTCTAGTCGTTTATCCGTTCGAACAATGCCCATGTAATCCCACATGAATAGGCGCAGTTCGTGCCAGTTGTGTTGAATGATAACTTCTTCATCACTGTTGGTGACCTGGCTTTCATCCCATGCTGGCAGTTCAGCGCACAGTTGAGATTGGTCGATGTTCTCAACGATATCTTTTGCTGCTGCCCATGCGTAAACCACACACTCAAGCAGTGAGTTAGAAGCCATTCGGTTTGCACCGTGTAAGCCGGTGTAGCTCACTTCGCCAATCGCATACAAGTTCGTTAGGTCGGTTTGACCCTGCTTATTCACCATGACACCACCACACGTGTAGTGAGCGGCTGGTACGATAGGGATCGGCTCTTTGGTCATGTCGATGCCCAAGTCCATCAAGCGAGTATGGATCATCGGGAAGTGCGCTGTGATGAATTCTTCAGGCTTGTGGCTGATATCAACATACATACAGTCGGCACCTAAGCGCTTCATTTCGAAGTCAATTGCACGAGCAACCACATCACGTGGCGCCAGTTCACCGCGCTCATCGAAGTCCTTCATAAAGCGAGAACCATCTGGACGACGCAAGTAAGCACCTTCACCACGCAGTGCTTCCGTTAGTAGGAAGTTACGCGCTTCTGGGTGGAATAAACAAGTTGGGTGGAACTGGTTGAACTCAAGGTTTGCCACACGACAACCCGCACGCCAAGCGATAGCAATACCATCACCTGAAGAAACATCTGGGTTAGAGGTGTATTGGTAAACCTTTGAAGCGCCGCCTGTTGCTAATACAACAAACTTAGCGCGCACGGTTTCAACATGTTCTTGGTTACGGTTCCAAATGTAGGCACCGATCACCTTGTCTTTTGAACCACCAATCTTATCTTCCGTGATCAAATCCAGCGCATTGTGGCGCTCGAAGATCTCGATATTTGGGTGGTTGTTGACGTTATCTTGTAGTGAGGTTTGCATCGCCATGCCAGTTGCATCGGCAGCGTGCAGAATTCTGCGGTGACTGTGGCCACCCTCACGAGTGAGGTGATATTTTGGTTGGCCTTCTGTGCTGTTCTCATCTTTATCAAATGGAACACCACCATCAATCAGCCATTGCACACACTCTTTCGCATTTTCAGCAATGAATTGAACTGTATCTTCTTCGCATAACCCAGCCCCAGCGATTTGAGTATCCTCTACATGAGACTCAATACTGTCCGACTCATCGAACACCGCGGCGATACCACCTTGTGCGTAATACGTCGATCCTTCGCTGCGTGGTCCTTTGCTTAATACAATTACTTTTGCATGTTCTGCTACGCGTAAGGCTAATGACAAGCCTGCCGCACCACTTCCTACCACTAATACATCACACTGATGTTCACGGTTTGCGTTCATAAAACTTATTAAATCCCGGGCTATAGTCGAGTTGTCCACTCTCAATTGACTTTGTCTTGTTTTAGGAGTTTGGCTAAGACTGTTATAATCTCTCCAGAGTCATCCTTAAACGCTATGCAAAATCAATATATAGACAGCTATCTAGAAATATTTAATTGCTCAATACCATTGCTTTTGCTCAAGTTTCCCCAAATTGATAGGGATAGCTATTTTTATTACATCACATTGTGAAACAATAATGGCAAATAATTTTAAGAAAGTTGGAACTTTCGGTATTTGGCTTAGTCACAATAGTGCTCTTGTAGACGGTGGTGTCAATACTACATTTCGCATAATTAGTCCCCATATCTGTGAAGGTGAGGGTTATAACAATAGGAGTACCCGCTCGAATGAACGAGCAGCTAACCGATCAAGTGTTGATTGAGCGAGTTCAGAGTGGAGATAAGCAGGCATTTAACTTACTAGTGGTTAAGTATCAAAACAAAGTTTGTAATCTTATCTCTCGATACGTGAATAATTCCGGTGATGTACCTGATGTAGCACAAGAAGCTTTTATTAAAGCTTACCGCGCGATACCTAACTTTCGTGGCGAGAGTGCCTTCTATACATGGTTATACCGAATTGCCGTGAACACCGCTAAAAATCATATCGTTGCCCAAAGCCGTAGGCCGCCAGCAACCGATGTTGATGCAGAAGATGCAGAATATTACGAAACAGGCAGCGCGTTAAAAGAAATATCGAACCCTGAGAACTTAACGCTGTCAAAAGAATTGAAACAAGTTGTTTTTGGAGCGATTGAAGCGCTACCAGAAGACTTAAAAACTGCAATGACGTTGCGAGAGCTCGAAGGTTTGAGCTACGAAGAGATTGCAGAAGTAATGGATTGCCCTGTAGGAACCGTACGTTCGCGTATTTTCCGAGCTCGTGAAGCGGTGGAAAAGAAAATCAAACCTCTTTTGCAACGCTAGAACTTGTAATAATTATGGTGAAAATAATGGCTGATAAAGAAAAGCTTTCGGCACTCATGGATGGTGAAACGATCGATAAAGCTCTCATTGTAGATCTAGAATCTGATCAAGAAAGCATGGATACTTGGCAGAGTTACCATTTAATTGGTGATGTTATGCGTGGGGATTCGCCAGAAACTCCAGAGTGGAGCATTGCTAATAGTGTAGCGGCAGCGCTTGAGAACGAGCCTGCACATGGTTCAATGTCGAACCTGCACCAAGTGAATGTTGAACCTACTGTTGCTCCAATTGAAGAGCAACCTAAACCTCAGCAAGCGAAGCGTCAGCTTCCGGCGTGGTTACAACAGTTTGGACAAGTTGCCGTGGCAGCGTGTGTTTCATTAGCCGTTGTATTAGGTGTTCAACAATATGGTGGTAGCGACCCTGCAGCACCAGAGCAGTTGCCTGTACTCCAGACGATTCCATTTGCCGGTTCTGCGGAACCAGTAAGTTTAACGCGTGACTCTGTTGAGAAACCAGCATCTGAAGCTAACTTGCAAGAGCAGCGCAAACGCGTTCATGCATTGTTAGAAGATTATGAGCTGCAGCTAAGATTAAACAGTGATGCATCGCCAATGCAAGATGCACATCTAGAATCGGACATTGAATGAAGAAAATCCTGGTCAGTGCACTGACACTGTTCAGCTTGATGTCTCCAACAGCCTTTGCAGAGGAAACCACTGCAAAGGCCTTGTTGCATCAAATGAACGAGGCCAGTCAGCATCTAAATTACGAACTCTCCTACATTTTGATAAAGAAGAGCAGTATTGAGCCTCTTGTTTATCGCCATGCGGTTAACGACGACCAACAACTTGCACACCTTGTTTATCTAAGCGGCCCTGTTCGTGAAGTCATTCGACGTGGCAACGAAGTTAGCTACATCGAGCCGGGTACAGAGCCATTTACGATTCAGTCAGGCAGCATGGTTGCGCCTGTTATTCCGATGATTAATCGAGATATCGAATCTCTGAATCAGTACTACGACTTTGTGAAAGTTGGTCGCTCTCGTGAAGCAGGTAGCACCACTCAAGTGCTGCGTGTCGTGCCGAAAGATGGCCTTCGCTACTCTTACGTGGTTTGGGTAGACGAAAAAACGAATCTTCCTTTGCGTGCCGACCTTTTGGATCGTGATGGCGAAGTGCTTGAACAGTACCGCACTATCTCTTACGTGGTGAACGATAAGATTGCTGAGGCTATGGGTGGCTTGAGCCAAGCTCAATTGCCGAAAGTTTTATCATTACCGGAAGGCTTAGTGAGTGAAACTAACTGGCAAGCGTCGTGGATTCCTGAAGGGTTTAAATCAAAAGAGCTTAGCCGCTATCAAATGGCTGCGACCGATAAAATGGTTGAAAGTCAGCTTTTCAGTGATGGACTGTTTAACTTTTCGGTTTATATCGCGGAAAAAGATGAGCATTCATTGAAAGGGCAGCTGGTGCGTCAAGGGCGTAGAACCTTGCACAGCTTAGTGATTGGCGATAAAGAGATCTCTGTGGTTGGTGACATTCCGCCGGCAACTGCAAAACGTATTGCTCAGTCAGTTACATTTAATAAATCGGTACAAGCGCAATGATGACCGCGCTGGCGACCGTTAGCTCGGTTGAACAAAAAGGTAAGCAATACTTTGTTCAATTGAGCTGCGAACAACAAACCAGTTGTAGCAGCTGTTCTTCTCAAAAAAACTGCGGTACGGGTATTGTGACCAAGGCTGTTGGCAATAAATCTTTGTTTTGGCAGCTTAAAACCAAAAGCTTAGTCAAAGCTGGACAAATCGTAGAAATTGGCTTTCCAGAAAAAAGCCTACTTCAGTCGGCGGCGATTGTTTATCTCATCCCACTTTTCATGTTGATGATTGGTGCTGGTTTTGGGCAACTCTTGTTACAACCCTTACTCCAGGGCGGCGAGGGCATTGTTATCTTAAGTGCAGCACTGTTTACTGCTGGTGGGATTGCCTTAGCGAAGCGGTTAGCCAAACCCATGGAAGACAAATCCAAGCAAGAAGTCGTCTTGATTCGAATCCTAGGTGAGTCTCTCGTCTAATTTATGATGCTTCTTGCCCTTAAATTGGGTAGAATCTGCCAACTTGATTGAAATGCCGCCACCAATGCTGACTGTAGATTGGACGCGTCGCGGCTTTCTTATTATCCCTATTCAAAGAGTTTAGTCACACCAAGCCTATGAAGCACATTCGTAATTTTTCGATTATCGCCCACATCGACCACGGTAAGTCGACCCTTTCTGACCGCTTAATCCAAGTTTGTGGAGGATTAAGTGAACGTGAGATGGCAGCTCAAGTCCTCGATTCTATGGATATAGAACGCGAGCGTGGTATTACAATTAAAGCGCAGAGTGTGACTTTAGATTACAAAGCTAAAGATGGTGAAACTTACCAACTTAACTTTATCGACACTCCTGGACACGTAGACTTCTCTTACGAAGTATCTCGTTCTCTAGCGGCTTGTGAAGGCGCACTACTTGTAGTGGATGCTGGCCAAGGTGTTGAAGCACAAACTCTAGCAAACTGTTACACAGCAATCGAAATGGAACTGGAAGTAGTGCCAATCTTGAACAAGATTGACCTACCAGCTGCTGAACCAGAACGTGTTGCTGAAGAAATCGAAGAGATCGTTGGCATCGATGCGATGGAAGCGACTCGCTGTTCTGCGAAAACAGGTTTGGGTGTTGATGATGTTCTAGAAAACATCGTGACGGCAATCCCGCCACCGGAAGGTGATCCTGAAGCGCCTCTACAAGCGTTGATCATTGACTCTTGGTTCGATAACTACCTTGGCGTAGTTTCTTTGGTTCGTATCAAAAACGGTAAGCTGAAGAAGAACGATAAGATCAAAGTAATGTCGACAGACCAAGTATGGGGTGTTGACCGTCTAGGTATCTTCACGCCTAAGCAAATCGATACTACAGAGCTAAATACTGGCGAAGTAGGTTGGGTTGTTTGTGGTATTAAAGACATCCTAGGTGCACCAGTTGGTGATACGTTGACGCTTGCAAAAGGCGGCAGCACTGAACGTCTACCTGGTTTCCAAAAAGTGAAGCCTCAGGTATACGCTGGTCTATTCCCTGTATCATCTGATGACTACGAAAACTTCCGTGACGCGTTAGGCAAATTAAGCCTGAACGATGCATCACTGTTCTTTGAACCAGAAAGTTCAGCAGCACTTGGTTTTGGTTTCCGTTGTGGCTTCTTAGGAATGCTTCACATGGAGATCATCCAAGAGCGTCTAGAGCGTGAATACGACCTAGACCTAATCACAACTGCTCCAACAGTAGTGTATGAAGTTGTAAAAACAGATAAAACGGTTCTTTACGTTGATAGCCCGGCTAAACTGCCAGCGGTTAATGACCTAGAAGAAATTCGTGAGCCAATTGCACGCTGTAATATTCTGGTACCTTCGGATTACCTAGGTAACGTAATCACACTGTGTGTTGAGAAGCGTGGCGTACAAGTAGACATGGTCTACCACGGTAACCAAGTTGCTGTGACGTACGATCTTCCTATGGCAGAAGTAGTTCTAGACTTCTTCGACCGTCTGAAGTCAACGTCTCGCGGCTATGCATCATTGGATTACAACTTCCAACGTTACGAGCCATCAAACATGGTACGTGTAGACGTACTGCTGAATGGCGAAACAGTTGATGCACTAGCTATCATTACGCACAAAGATATTGCTCAGTCTCGTGGTCGTCTACTGGTAGAGAAGATGAAAGAATTCATCCCTCGTCAGATGTTCGATATCGCGATTCAAGCAGCGATTGGTAACCACATCATTGCTCGTTCTACAGTGAAACAACTGCGTAAGAACGTAATCGCAAAATGTTACGGTGGTGATATCAGTCGTAAGAAGAAACTTCTTAAGAAACAAAAAGAAGGTAAGAAGCGTATGAAGCAGATCGGTAACGTTGAACTGCCTCAAGAAGCTTTCCTTGCAATCCTTCATGTTGGCAAAGACTAGGTATCAATCGCACTAACTATCTGCTGAATATTACTGGTTAAAATCGTTTATTTCTTTGTTGCAAAGATTGCAATTAGGCCCACTAGTCACTGCACTTTGCGCCTCGAACTAAACGATTTTTCCTGCGTAATCTTCCCAGCATTTAGTCAGCATGATTGATACAAATTAGAAATATTAAGCAGAGTGAAAGAGTTATGCTCTTTCACTTTCGTTATTTTTAAAGAAATGAAATTTAAGGGATATCAATGGCTAATACATTTTCGCTTATCTTAGTGATCGTAACTCTAGTGACCGGCATTGTATGGGCGTTGGAAAAGTTTGTGTGGGCGAAGAAGCGCCAGCAAAAGCTTGCTGACGTTGAAGCACAATCGAATGGCCTAGACGCTGAAACTAGCGCAAAAGTTACGGCTCAACCTTGGTGGGTTGAGAACAGTGTGTCCATTTTCCCGGTAATTGCATTTGTTTTGGTTCTGCGTTCATTTATTTATGAACCGTTTCAAATCCCTTCTGGCTCGATGATGCCAACGCTTTTGGTTGGTGACTTCATCTTGGTAGAGAAGTACGCGTACGGTCTAAAAGACCCAGTATGGCGCACTCAACTGGTAGAAACGGGCAAGCCAGAGCGTGGTGATTCAATCGTATTTAAGTACCCACCTCAGCCTAACATCGACTACATCAAGCGTGTTGTTGGTATGCCAGGTGACACCATTCGCTACAGCAGTCGTAAAGAGATCTGCATTCAGGCGAAGGGTACAAGTAGCTGTGAACCAGTGAAACTAAGTAATGTTGAAGAGAGCCAATTTATTCAAGATGGTGTGCCTCTGATTCAGCTGAACGAACAGCTTGGAGACGTAGAACACCAGATTTTAGTTAACCCATTGCGCCGCGATCGTGTGCAAGCATATCAGCCTCGCAATGGTGTTAACGAATGGGTCGTTCCAGAAGGCCAGTACTTTGTGATGGGTGATAACCGTGACAACAGTGCCGATAGCCGTTACTGGGGCTTTGTCCCTGAAGCAAACCTTGTTGGTAAGGCCGTTGCTATTTGGATCAGCTTCGAATTCGAACGCGGTTCAGACAGTGTACTTCCAACATGGATTCCTACTGGTGTGCGTTTTAATCGCATCGGTGGGATTCATTAATCGATCACATAACACATCGAGAGAGCATGAATTCTCCAATTGATAAACTAGAGAGAAAGATTGGCTATCAGTTTAATGATGCCGATCTTATCCACTTGGCGCTGACTCACCGCAGCGCCGCAGGTAAACATAACGAACGTCTTGAGTTTCTGGGCGATTCAATTTTAAGTTTTGTTATCGCTGATGATCTTTACCACCGTTTTCCTAAGGTAAACGAAGGTGATATGAGCCGCATGCGCGCAACATTAGTACGTGGTCATACATTGGCAGAACTAGGTCGTGAATTCGAACTAGGAGATTACTTAAAATTAGGTCCAGGTGAGTTGAAGAGTGGCGGTTTCCGTCGTGATTCTATTCTAGCGGATGCGGTTGAAGCGGTCATCGGCGCTGTCTATTTAGATAGTGATACCGAGACGGTTCGCGGCATTATTTTAAGCTGGTACCAATCTCGCCTAGATGCTATTCAGCCTGGAGTATCTCAAAAAGATCCGAAAACTCGCCTACAAGAGTTTTTGCAAGGTCGAAGAAATCCTCTACCTGTCTACACAGTGACTAATATTAAAGGTGAAGCACACAACCAAGAGTTTACGGTTGAGTGTGAAGTGGCAGGTGTGGATAAACCTGTTATCGGTAAAGGCACTAGCCGCCGCAAGGCAGAACAAGCGGCTGCTGAAACAGCATTAGAGCAACTAAGCAATGTCTGATAACAACCAAGATTTCGATATCGATGCATTCTTTTCATCTGATAGCAAAAAAACAGGCCTACCGGAAAACCAACACTGTGGCTTCATCGCTATTGTCGGTCGCCCAAATGTAGGTAAGTCGACGCTTCTGAACCATATTCTGGGTCAGAAGATTTCTATTACATCACGTAAACCACAGACGACACGTCACCGTATTATGGGCGTTGAAACTGAGGGTGATTACCAAGCGATCTTTGTTGATACTCCTGGACTTCATATTGAAGAAAAGCGTGCCATCAACCGCTTGATGAACCGTGCGGCGAACAGCTCATTGAGTGATGTAAACCTAGTATTCTTCCTTGTCGATGGTACTCACTGGACTGACGACGATGAGATGGTTCTGAACAAACTGAAGAAGACTGACTTCCCAGTTGTACTTTGCATCAACAAAGTAGATAACGTTCAAGACCGTACTAACGTGATGCAGCACATGATGGAAGTCTCTAAGAAGATGGACTTCATTGATGTAGTGCCAATCTCAGCGAAGCAAGGTAAAAATATTGATGTACTGCGTAAGCACGTACGTGAACATTTACCTAAAGCGACACACCACTTCCCTGAAGAATACGTGACTGATCGCTCGCAACGTTTTATGGCATCTGAAATCATCCGTGAAAAGCTGATGCGCTTTACGGGTGACGAGCTACCTTACTCGGTAACGGTTGAAATCGAACGTTTCGATTACAACCCAGATAACGATGGCTTCCACATCAATGCACTGATTCTTGTTGAGCGTACAGGCCAGAAGAAAATGGTGATTGGTAAAGCGGGCGAGAAGATCAAAACGATTGGTCGTGAAGCGCGTATCGATATGGAAGAGCTATTCGGCCGTAAGGTTTACCTAGAGACTTGGGTCAAGGTTAAATCTGGCTGGGCTGATGATGAGCGTGCACTTCGCTCGTTAGGCTACATCGACGATCTATAATATATTGAACGTCACTTTCTGAGATTAAGAAAGTTGAACTGAAGATAAATCCAAGAGAGAGTGCGAACTCTCTCTTTTTGTATCTGTAATAAGGGTAAGTGATTGAGCGAAGGGTTACAGCGATGCTTTGTGTTGCACCGTCGACCATACAGTGAGTCGAGCCTGATCTTGGACGTCTTCAGCGAAGAGTTCGGTCGGGTGACGTTGATGTCTAAAGGCGCTCGCAGCAAGCGTTCCAATTTGAAAGGTGCATTACAACCTTTTACGCCGCTATTGCTTAAGTGGTCTGGTAATGGTTCGATGAAAACCTTACGCCAAGCTGAACCCATCAGCTTGGGGCTCCCTCTCGCCGGTATTAATCTGTATTCAGGCATGTACGTGAACGAGCTTATCGGTCGGGTATTGATGGCGGAAGTACCGATGCCTGCACTTTTTCACGACTATCTTCATGCTTTAACAGAGCTGGCGCATAATGATAATCCTGAGCCAGCACTGCGTCGCTTTGAGCTGGCTCTATTATCTGCTATGGGTTACGGCGTCGACTTTTTACACTGCGCGGGCACTGGCGAAGCGATTGATCCGAGCATGACTTATCGCTATCGAGAGCAGAAAGGTTTCATCGCTTCAGTACGTCGAGATAACCTGACTTTTATGGGCGATGAACTTATTGCAATCAGCGAACGTAGGTTTATCACTAAAGAGCAGTTAAAAGCGGCAAAACGCTTTACACGCATAGCCTTAAAGCCGTATCTTGGCGGCAAACCATTAAAAAGTAGAGAGCTATTTATGCCAACAATAGCCCTCTCCAGAGCACGGAGTATTGGAAAATGAGCTCAATCCTTTTAGGCGTTAATATCGACCATATTGCAACACTACGTAATGCACGTGGTACTAAATACCCAGATCCAGTACACGCAGCTGAAATCGCTGAACGTGCTGGTGCAGATGGCATTACTATTCACCTGCGTGAAGACCGTCGTCACATCGTTGATCGCGATGTGCGTATTCTGGCTGAAACACTTCAAACTCGCATGAACTTGGAGATGGCCGTAACGGACGAGATGGTTCAAATTGCACTCGATACTAATCCTGAGTTTGTTTGTCTGGTTCCTGAAAAACGTGAAGAGCTAACCACTGAAGGTGGCTTGGACGTAGTTGGTCAACTAGAGAAGATCAAAGCGGCGACACAAAAACTGTCTGCAGCAGGTATCAAGGTATCTCTGTTTATCGATGCTGACCGTGAGCAAATCGATGCTGCAAAAGCGTGTGGCGCACCGTTCATTGAACTGCACACTGGTCACTATGCTGATGCTAAGACAGAAGAAGATCAACAAGACGAGCTTAAGAAGATCGCAGCAGGCGCAAGCTATGCAGATGACTTAGGTATCACAGTCAATGCGGGTCATGGTCTGACTTACCACAACGTAGCACCTATTGCGGCACTTCCAGAGATCTACGAGCTGAACATCGGTCACTCGATCATGGGACGTGCAGTGTTTGATGGCTTAAACAAAGCCGTTGCAGACATGAAAGCAATCATGGAAACAGCACGTAACAACGCTTAGTTCGGCAAGTCGTCGGCACTAAGCGATGTACAGTTAATCATTAGACAGAAGTTAAGTAGTAGAAGAAACATGGCAGTTGTTGGATTAGGTACAGATATCGCAGAAATCGAACGTGTCGAGAAGGCGCTGTCGCGAAGTGGCGACGCTTTTGCTCAGCGTATTTTGACGGATTCTGAGTTTGAAGTATTCCAACAGTTGAAGCAAAAAGGCCGTTACCTTGCAAAACGTTTTGCTGCTAAAGAAGCTGCATCTAAGGCGTTAGGTACGGGGATTGCGCTGGGTGTTACCTTCCACGACTTTGAGATTTCAAACGATGAGCATGGTAAGCCAGTATTGAGCTTACACAAGAAAGCGCGTGAAATCGCAGAGGCGAATGGCACAACATCGATTCATCTGACTATCTCGGATGAGCGTCACTACGCTGTGGCAACGGTGTTACTCGAATCGTAAACAGATTATCGCGACTTTATATCTAGTGCTCTTGGCTCTAGACAGAAAAAAGCAGAGCTCATGAGCTCTGCTTTTTTATTGGCGGGTAAACCCTCTAAAGAATACTAGTGAGTAACAAGTACCCGCTAGGCCTTCGCCTGTTTCAAGTAGTGAATCGCGGTTGCTTGAACCTTATCTAATTCATCCTGAAGCTCGAAAAGCTCAGGTTCAATGTCTTCAACAGAAGTACCTGAACGCAGCTCTTTCTCTATTGTCGCACATACCGATTTTAGCCTTGGTACGCCGCTGTACGAGCTGCTGCCATGCATCTTGTGAATGATGTGTATCAGCTCTTCAACTGGATAGTCACTGTCTTCTATCGCTTTGTCTGCTGCCTCATACACCTCTGGAATAAAGTCGACGAGCATTTGCAGCATATCGCGTGCGAGGTCTTCTTTATTGGCGGCTTGTTTCATCGCAGCTTGCCAATCAATGATGATGTTTGTGTGCACGCTGGCTTCAGTTTCTGACACCGGACCGTTGTCGACTTCAGCAGAGACCGCTGGGTGGTCTGGATCTATTTTTTCGATGTGCTCAACCTCAGAGGTCGAGCTCCAATGAATCAGAACCTGCTGTAAAACATGCTCTTCAATAGGTTTGGTTAGGTAGTCATCCATGCCCGCTTCAAGCAGTCGATCTCGTTCGCCAATCATTGCATGTGCGGTCACGGCAATTACAGGTGTATTCGCATTGTTCGCCAGTTTTTTGATGTTCTGACAAGCGGTTACACCGTCCATCTGTGGCATTTGAATATCCATGAAGATGATATCAAATGGCGTCTCTGTCGCTTTGTCTATCGCCTGCTGACCACTGGTACAACTGATGACGGTTTCTACACGCTCTTTAAGCAGCGCGGTAATCAACTTAAGGTTGGCTGGGTTGTCGTCTACTGCCATCACAGTAAGCGGTAACTTCTCTTCAGAATGCGTTTCAATCGCTGGTGCAATCAAGGTAGGTGCCTGATTCGATACCAGAGTTTGCAGCAACTTCTTACGAGAAAGAGGCTTGGTGATGCACTGAACATCGACCTCTTTCATTAGTTGCTCACCCAACGCTAGCTCGGTACTTGGTGTACCAATAATCACGTTTTGAGCAATCTTCTTCGCACCGATCGCCCAACCACTCACAGTATCAAATTGATACTCTTGGTTGGCGGCTAGGTTAAGCAGAACGTAGTCATACGAGGTCGTCTCATCTGGCATCACCGAACGATACGTTACCACTAAGCCTTCTTGGGTTAGGATTTGCTGAGTAATCGATGCCGCTTGCATGTTTGGCTCGATAAGCAGCAGTTGTTTGTCTTGCAGACACTGCGTCTCAATCAGCTCTGTCATCGGCATATCAGTCGTTGATAGTCTCAAGGTGAACCAGAAGGTAGAGCCTTGGTGAAGACGACTGGTTAGGCTGATCTCTCCGCCCATTTGGCTGACCAGTTTTTGGGTGATAACCAGACCTAAGCCTGTACCGCCGTAACGACGAGAGATACTTGCATCGGCTTGGCTGAAAGCTTGGAAAAGCTGAGCTTGTTGACGCTCAGAAATACCAATACCCGTATCGCGAACCATGAATTGCAGCTCGATGTTGTCTTCACTTTGTGAGCGAAGCTCAACGCTGATATCAATGTTGCCGCGTTCGGTAAACTTGATTGAGTTACCAACAAGGTTGGTTAGGATCTGCTGAATACGCAGTGGATCGCCCACCACACCTGGCGGTACTTTAGGGTCGATCTTCAGTGTCAGTTCTAGGCCTTTCTCATGAGCGTTGGTTGCTTGAAGGTTTACTACCTCTTCAAGGCTGGCTTGGAATTCAAATGGGATGTTCTCTAGGGCTAATTTACCGGCTTCAAGTTTCGAGAAGTCCAAGATATCGTTGATGATGCTAAGCAGGTTGTTTGCCGAGCGTTCAATGGTTTGTAGGTAATCGGTTTGACTGTTCGATAGGTGAGTCTTGAGCATTTGACGAGTAAAGCCAATCACACCGTTCAGCGGCGTTCTCAATTCGTGAGACATATTCGCTAAGAACTCAGACTTAACACGAGCCGCTTCTTGAGCGCGTTTCTTCGCGATGTCTAACTCAACGTTTTGAATCTCTAGCTGTTCAAGAGTTTCACGCAAATCTGATGTGGCCTGGTCGATACTGTGCTGCATCTCGACGTGATACTCTGATAGCGATACCGCCATCGCATTGATACCGTTTTTCAGCGAGTCTAGCTCACCATGCATCTTACCTTCGATACGCACATCTAGGTGACCTCGACGAATTCGGTCGACCATGTTTTTCATGTGTGTGATCGGTTGAGTGACATCGTGCATTAAGCGGAACGCAAACACGCCCGATAAACCAAGCCCGAGAATCAACACTAAGAATGCAGAGAACACTTCTTGATATTGCTGCAATCGAAGTGATGAAAGATCTAATTCAATCGCAATGTAGCCGATCGCTTGATTAGCTTGAGACTGACCGTTGGCTGAATTGATGTACTGGCCTTCGGCGATGATAGGTGTCCGCAGAATCAGCGTATTATCGAGAAGGTTCGATGAGCTTAAATGCGGGATCGGTTTATCTTTGGGGTAGGTCAGGCTTTCAAAATCGGGGTGGAAGTTTGAGGTTACAAACAACTCATGACGCTCATCAAACACCGCGATACTGCGCACTAGCTTAGAATTCTTTCGATGCGCATAGCTAATAAGCTGACGAACAGACTCTCGACTTTCGAGCTTCATGCCTGATTCACTCGTAATCGCAAGTGGCTCAATGATGCTAGTACCAGTGTTAACCACTTGACCTTCAAGGTCTTGATAGCGGTTAAATGAGAAAAATGCACTCAATAGCAACCCAATAATCAGGGTTGGAGCTAGAGTTAAGGTAATTACACGGGCTCTTAAGCCATATCTGGTCATGTTCTTTAATTACATCGAGGTCTGGATATGGGAAAATAACGCACACAATGGCGGTTAAGTGAACGGTAAGCTTAATCAAAGCCGTGACGTTCGACAATGATTCCAAGACATAATAGTGAGTCCTGGATACCAATTACTTATTAAAAGATACATTAGGCACAAGCAATGGCACGTTTTTTCCAACCAAAAAAGAAAACTCAACTCGAGACCAAGCATCAATCGGTTTTGGTTGAACGAATGGATCACAATGGCGCTGGCATCGCTTATCAAAAGAATAAACCGGTTTTCATTGATGGCGCATTGCCCGGTGAGCAGGTGGTTATTCAACTTACTGAGAGCAAAAGTAAGTTTTCGCGAGCTAAACTCATCAAGTTATTGAAGCCGAGCGAGCAGCGTTTAAAGCCGTTTTGTAAGCACTTTAATCAGTGTGGTGGCTGTCACCTTCAACACCTAGGTTACTCTTCTCAGGTTGAGCATAAATCGCAATCTCTGACGCACCTGATGAGCCAATACCAAACGGCGAACACTGAAGTTGCACAACCTATTGTCGGTGATGAAACCGGTTATCGACGTCGCGCACGTATCAGCCTATTTGTTGATAAGAAGACACAACAGCTTCAATTCGGTTTCCGTAAGAAGCAGAGTAAGCAGATTGAAAACATCACCGACTGTGCCGTGCTTGATCCTCGCCTTAATGTGTTGCTGCCAAAACTGAAAAATTTACTGAACACTTTCAACAGCCTTACGTCTTTAGGACACGTTGAATTGGTGTTGGGCGATACTGGCCCTGTTATGGTTCTACGTCACCTTAAGCCTTTAGTTGAAAAAGATGAGCAAGCGCTGATTGCGTTAGTAAAAGAAGAAGGCGCTACGCTGTACTCGATGCCTGAAACCGATAAGTTGGCCCGTCTGGTTGGTGATGCGCCTAGCTACAGCGAAACTGGCGTGACGTTACCGTTTGAGCCAAACCACTTTATCCAAGTAAACCAGAAAGTGAATCAGCAGATGGTGGCTCAAGCGATTGAGTGGCTAGAACCTCAAGCGGATGAGCGAGTGCTAGACCTGTTTTGTGGTCTCGGTAACTTTAGTCTGCCTATCGCGCAACAATCGGCGTTTGTGGTTGGTGTAGAAGGCGTTGATGAAATGGTTCAGCAAGCCGCATCTAATGCAGCGTTAAACCAGTTAAGCAATACGGAATTTTACCAAGCTAACCTTGAAGAAGACTTATCTTCACAGCCTTGGGCAAAAGAGAAATTCGATAAAGTATTGCTTGACCCGGCACGTGCGGGAGCGAGTGGGATCGTTGATCAAATTTCAGCGTTAGGAGCGAAGCGTGTGGTTTATGTTTCGTGTAATCCTGCTACTCTAGCTAGAGATTCTGAGAGCTTAGAAAAACAAGGCTATCAATTAGCCAAACTGGGTATGTTGGACATGTTCCCACACACCAGTCATCTAGAATCGATGGCTCTCTTTATCAAGGCTTAGAGGCCCTTAAACAAGGCTTCAAATGAATCACAAAGGCGCAGGGAAGCCTGCGCTGATATCAATATGGTCGAACTAACTTGGAACCAGTTAGTCATATTGAATTGGGTATAAAACATAATAACTAGGAAGGCATGATGGTTGCGGTACGAAGCGCACATTTAAACCCAAGCGAACAGTTTGAGCTAGAAAGTTGGATTGCGTCATTGAATCAAGACGCAAAAACCTCGAATAAACTGATTAAAGTTTATCGTCACTGTGAAGAACTTTTAAAAGATCACGAGCAAGCATCGCTCTTGCTTTGGCGTGGCCGTGAGATGATCGAAATCTTGGTCACCTTGTCCATGGACCGTGCCACTTTAATTGCTGCACAACTTTTCCCCGTCGTCTCAAGCGGCGTTTTTGAGCGCGAAGCGTTTGAAGAAAGCTACGGTAAAGAAACCGTAAAGTTGATCGATGGCGTTGAAGAAATGGCGGCCTTAGGCCAGTTAAACGTGACCCTTGAAGGCAGTGCTGCCTCGGGTCAAGTTGATAACGTTCGACGCATGCTACTGGCTATGGTCGATGATTTCCGCTGCGTAGTCATCAAACTCGCTGAACGAATCTGTAACCTTATCGAGGTAAAAAAAGCGCCTGATGCTGTGCGTCGCGCGGCCGCAAAAGAGTGTTCTAACATCTATGCCCCACTGGCAAACCGTTTAGGTATCGGCCAACTTAAGTGGGAAATCGAAGATTACGCATTCCGCTACCAACAACCAGATACCTACAAGCAGATTGCAAAACAGCTGTCTGAGCGTCGTATCGTTCGTGAACAATACATCACAGATTTCGTTGATGATTTAACCGCAGAAATGCAGCGTTCAAACATCAATGCTGAAGTGAGTGGCCGACCAAAACACATCTACAGTATCTGGCGCAAAATGCAGAAGAAAGGCTTAGCCTTCGATGAGCTTTTTGACGTACGAGCAGTACGTATTATCGCTGACCAGCTGCAAGACTGTTACGCCGGCCTTGGGGTGGTACACACTAAATACAAGCACCTCCCGAGCGAATTTGATGATTATGTGGCGAACCCTAAGCCAAATGGTTACCAGTCGATTCATACCGTAGTACTTGGCCCTGAAGGCAAGACCATTGAGATTCAGATCCGTACTAAGCAAATGCACGAAGACTCTGAGCTTGGTGTGGCGGCGCACTGGAAGTACAAAGAAGGAGCTTCAAGCGGCCGTAGTGGCTACGATGAGAAAATCACTTGGTTGCGTAAACTTATCGACTGGCAAGAAGAGATGTCGGACTCTGGCGAGATGCTGGATGAGGTACGTAGCCAAGTCTTCGATGACCGTGTATACGCATTTACTCCACGTGGTGACGTGGTCGACTTACCAATGGGCGCAACCCCGTTGGATTTCGCCTACCACATCCACTCGATGGTCGGACACCGCTGTATCGGTGCCAAAGTAGCGGGGCGTATCGTACCGTTCACTCATAAACTATCGATGGGCGATCAAGTTGAGATCATCACGCAGAAAGAGCCGAACCCATCTCGTGACTGGTTAAATCCAACCACAGGTTTTGTTCATTCTGGTCGAGCTCGAGCGAAAATCAACGCTTGGTTCCGCGCACAAAGCCGTGAGAAAAACCTAGAAGCGGGTCGTGATATCCTGGAAGTTGAGCTAGCGAAAGTAGGCGCAACCCTAAAAGATGCTGATCAATACGCACTAAAACGCTTTAACGTGAATACGCCAGACGAACTCTATGCAGGTATTGGTAGTGGCGACTTGCGTATTAACCAAGTGGTTAATCACATCAATGCGCTAGTGAATAAGCCAACGGCGGAAGAAGAAGACAAGAAAGCGCTAGAGAAACTGCTTGAGTCGGAAAACAAGCCGGCACAACAGAGTCGTCCTAAGAAAGATGCAGTTGTCGTTGAAGGCGTAGATAACCTAATGACGCACCTAGCGCGTTGCTGTCAGCCAATCCCAGGTGATGTGATTAAAGGTTACATCACTCAAGGTCGTGGTATCTCAGTGCACCGCGCTGACTGTGAACAGCTAGGCGAGCTAAGCGTGCATGCGCCAGAACGTATCATTGATACCGTTTGGGGTAATGGCTTTGTCGGTTCATACATCCTAACGCTGCGTGTTGAAGCGCTAGAACGTAATGGCTTGTTGAAAGACATCACCTCACTGTTCTCGAATGAAAAGATCAGCGTGACCACAATGAAGAGCCGCATCGACTACAAGCGTCAGCTATCGGTAATGGATTTCGATTTGGAAGTGACCAATATTGAGATTCTGAGCCGAGTGACAAGTCGAGTAGAACAGATCAAAGATGTAATGAGCGTTAAGAGACTTGGATGATCCTTTTGTGTCATTTATGTCATTCCCTACAGTGAGGGACGAACGTGATAGGGAATCTCGCCAAGCGGTTTGAGATCCCCAACTCGCTCATACTTCACTCTTGGAGATGACGAAAAATAGAAAGGTGAGTGGTTTTGGCTGCTCACCTTTTTTAGTTTTAAGAAAAGAATTAGATTAAAACAATCAAACAGAATAATAGGAAAGCACCATGAGCCACCCGATTGAACAACTAGAACAAATTATGACTAAGCTGCGCGATCCAGAAGGTGGCTGTCCTTGGGATTTAAAACAAAATTTTGAAACAATTGTCCCGCATACTATCGAAGAGACGTACGAAGTGGTGGATGCGATTCACAACAAAGATTGGCCGAACCTACAAGAAGAGTTGGGTGACTTGTTGTTTCAGGTGATCTTCTATAGCCAGTTAGCGAAAGAACAGGGGTTGTTTGAGTTCTCTGATGTGGTTGATGGCATTAACGAAAAGCTAACACGCCGTCACCCGCATGTGTTCTCTGATACTGAGTTTGCCAGTGATGAAGAAATCAATGCCAATTGGGAAGCGGAAAAAGCCAAAGAAAAAGCACAAGCAGGCAAAACTCAAGAAAGTATTCTAGACTCAATACCAAACTCTCTACCTGCACTTTCACGTGCTACAAAAATTCAAAAGCAGGTCGCGAAATATGGCTTTGATTGGGACTCAATTGGCCCAGTCGCCAATAAGGTATTAGAGGAAGTGGACGAGGTGCTAGAAGAAGCACTTCAAGTGACGCCAAACGAAGAATTGGTTGAAGAAGAGCTGGGGGATTTACTGTTCGCGACCGTTAACTTGGTACGACATTTAGGTAAAAACCCAGAATCGGCGCTCAATAAAGCCAATCTGAAGTTCTCACGTCGCTTTAAAGGGGTGGAACAAAAAGTTCGTCAGCAAGATAAAATTTTGACCGATTTTTCACTACAACAGCTTGATTCCATGTGGGATGAAGTCAAGGTGGCGGAGAAAAGATAACCAAAGCTTTTATCATGAATTGATTTGAAGCAAAAAATAAAAAATAGCAGTGTGATAGATTTCACGTTGTGGCGATAAGGGGCTTCTGGTATATTTTCATCCCGTCCAGAAGTAGTCCATTTCCCTCATTCAACCAATTTCAGGTTAAACATGACGACAAATTACATTTTTGTTACTGGCGGGGTTGTATCCTCTCTAGGTAAAGGTATTGCTGCAGCATCTCTTGCGGCTATTTTAGAAGCTCGTGGTCTTAAAGTGACTATGATGAAGCTTGACCCTTACATCAACGTTGATCCAGGCACTATGAGCCCGACTCAGCACGGTGAAGTGTTCGTTACGGAAGATGGCGCTGAAACAGACCTTGACCTTGGTCACTATGAGCGATTCATTCGCACCAAGATGACTAAGCGTAACAACTTCACTGCAGGTCGTGTTTACTCAGACGTACTCGCTAAAGAGCGTCGCGGTGATTACCTAGGTGCAACTATTCAGGTTATCCCACACATCACTAACTCTATCAAAGAGCGTGTAATTTCTGGCGCAGCTGGCCACGATATCGCGATCGTTGAAGTTGGTGGTACAGTTGGTGATATCGAATCTCTACCATTCATGGAAGCGATTCGTCAGCTAGCAGTAGAACTAGGCCGTGAACGCGCAATGTTCATGCACCTTACTCTAGTGCCATACCTAGCAGCTGCGGGCGAAGTGAAAACTAAGCCAACGCAACACTCTGTAAAAGAGCTACTGTCTATTGGTATTCAGCCAGACATCCTAGTTTGTCGTTCAGACCGCAACATTCCTTCGAACGAGCGTAAGAAAATTGCTCTGTTCTGTAATGTGCAAGAAAATGCAGTTATTTCTATGCGCGATGTTGACTCTATCTACAAGATCCCTCAGCTTATTAAAGCTCAAGGCACTGATGAACTTGTATGTAAGCGTTTCGGCATCACAGCTCCAGAAGCAGACCTGTCTGAATGGGAACAAGTAATTTACGAAGAAGCTAACCCAACGGGTGAAGTGACGATTGGTATGGTTGGTAAGTACATTGAACTACCAGACGCATACAAATCAGTAAATGAAGCGCTAAAACACGCGGGCTTGAAAAATCGCCTAAGCGTTAATATTAAATACGTAGATTCACAAGACGTTGAGTCTCGTGGCGTAGAAGTTTTAGAAGGCCTAGATGCAATCCTAGTTCCTGGTGGCTTTGGTGACCGTGGTGTTGAAGGTAAGATTCTTGCTGCTCAATACGCTCGTGAAAACAAAGTACCGTACTTAGGTATCTGTCTAGGTATGCAAGTAGCACTTATCGAGTACGCTCGTAACGTTGCGAAAATGGAAGGGGCACACTCTTCTGAATTCTGTACTGAAACTAAGTACCCAGTTGTTGGTCTTATCACTGAGTGGACTGATGGCGAAGGTAAAGTTGAAGAGCGTACAGAAACATCTGACCTTGGCGGCACAATGCGTCTTGGTTCACAGCTTTGTCACCTAGCGAAAGGGACGAAAGCTTACGAATTATACGGTAGCGCGACGATCCATGAACGTCACCGTCACCGTTACGAAGTGAACAACAATCTTCGTCCACAAATCGAAAAAGCGGGCCTAAAAGTATCGGGTCTATCTGCGGACAAGAAACTGGTTGAAGTTATTGAGAACCCGAACCACCCATGGTTCGTTGCTGCTCAATTCCACCCAGAGTTCACTTCAACACCTCGCGATGGTCACCCATTGTTTGCAGGTTTCGTTAAAGCGGCTGGTGAGTTCCAGCGCGGCGAGTTAGAGAAGTAAAAAGGAATACAGGTAGCTGCGTAAGTTGTGCTGCTACCTTTAAATTTGACATTTATATATTCAACGAGAAGGAAACATTCAATGTCTAAGATCGTTAAAGTTCTAGGTCGTGAAATCATCGATTCACGTGGTAACCCAACTGTAGAAGCTGAAGTACACCTAGAAGGCGGTTTCGTAGGTATGGCTGCTGCTCCATCTGGCGCATCTACTGGTTCTCGCGAAGCTCTTGAGCTACGTGACGGCGACAAATCACGTTTCCTAGGTAAAGGTGTTCTTAAAGCTATTGAAGCTGTAAACGGCCCAATCGCTGAAGCTCTAGTTGGTACTGACGCTAAAGCACAAGCTGACGTTGACCAAATCATGCTTGACCTAGACGGTACTGATAACAAGTCTAAGTTCGGCGCGAACGCTATCCTAGCTGTATCTCTAGCTAACGCAAAAGCTGCTGCTGCTGCGAAAGGCATGCCTCTATACGAGCACATCGCTGAGCTAAACGGTACTGCTGGTCAGTTCTCTATGCCTCTACCAATGATGAACATCATCAACGGTGGTGAGCACGCAGATAACAACGTTGACATCCAAGAGTTCATGATCCAACCAGTTGGCGCTAAAACTCTTAAAGAAGGTCTACGTATCGGCGCTGAAGTATTCCACAACCTAGCTAAAGTTCTTAAGTCTAAAGGCTACAGCACTGCAGTTGGTGATGAAGGTGGTTTCGCTCCTAACCTTAAGTCTAACGCTGAAGCTCTAGAAGTTATCGCAGAAGCTGTTGCAGCTGCTGGTTACGAACTAGGTAAAGACGTTACTCTTGCTATGGACTGTGCAGCATCTGAGTTCTTCGACAAAGAAGCTGGCATCTACAACATGAAGGGCGAAGGTAAAACTTTCACTTCTGAAGAGTTCAACCACTACCTAGCTGAGCTAGCGAACAACTTCCCAATCGTTTCTATCGAAGACGGTCTTGACGAGTCAGATTGGGATGGCTTCAAGCACCAAACTGAACTTCTAGGCGACAAGCTTCAAATCGTTGGTGACGATCTGTTCGTTACAAACACTAAGATTCTTGCTGAAGGTATCGAGAAAGGCGTAGCTAACTCTATCCTTATCAAGTTCAACCAAATCGGTTCTCTAACAGAGACTCTAGCTGCTATCAAGATGGCTAAAGACGCTGGCTACACTGCAGTAATCTCTCACCGTTCTGGCGAAACTGAAGATGCAACTATCGCTGATCTAGCGGTAGGTACAGCTGCAGGTCAAATCAAAACTGGTTCTATGAGCCGTTCTGACCGTGTTGCTAAGTACAACCAACTTATCCGTATCGAAGAAGCTCTAGGTTCTAAAGCTCCTTACAACGGTCTTAAAGAAGTTAAAGGTCAATAATTCGTCCTATTTGGCACTGTAGCTGCGTTAACTGCAGAAGATTCACTAAGTCACATAGGAAACTATGCTCCATAGCTGAATCTTCTTTGTTGCCTTGCTACAGCACCAACTAGTTAGAATTATGCACTAATACTTTTGAATGCCTCGCTTATGCGGGGCATTTTTTTGTCTGTAGAAAACTGAATGAAAGAAGCTCTAGGCTCTAAAGCTCCTCCTTGTCACATATAAAGTTCATCATTCCCTAGACTGACGAAGGAAGGAGTAGGGAATCTCATTGTTTTCCTGACAATGACTCCCCGACTTATTGATTCCCTGACACCACATATCTCGCACCAATAAGCTCATTATGGTATATATGTGCCTTATTCTAGTTCCTTCTTTTTCAACCGGCGAAAGGTGTTATGCGAATTTTTGCTTTAGTACTACTCATAGTGTTTGGCTGGCTACAACACACACTGTGGCTCGGTAAAAATGGTATCTCTGATTACTACGGTGTGAACAACGAAATCCAAGTTCAACAGCAAGTAAATGAAAAGCTGCATATTCGAAATGCAGAAATGTTTGCTGAAATTGACGATCTACGCCAAGGCTTAGACGCGATAGAAGAACGCGCACGTCATGAACTTGGAATGGTCAAAGAAGGTGAAACGTTTTATCGCATCATTGGTGAGGAATCCCATTAATGTCGACTCAACTTCAAAGCGTGATTGCCGTTGTACCTGCGGCGGGCGTCGGTAGCCGAATGAAGGCAGACCGCCCTAAGCAATATCTCAAGATTCACGACAAAACAATTTTAGAGCACACCATTGAGAAATTACTGTCTCACCCACAAGTCGCTCAAATTGTCGTTGCGATCAGCGATGATGACCCATACTACCCTGATCTAGCACTCAACCTGAACCCGCAAGTGATCAGAGTGTCAGGCGGAAGCGAGCGAGCGGACTCTGTACTCTCTGCGCTAAACTATATCGCTGAGCAGCAGCTTAGTGATTGGGTAATGGTTCACGATGCGGCAAGGCCGTGTGTTCAGCTAAGTGATATCGACAAGCTAATTTCCGGCGCGATGAGCCATGATGTGGGCGCTATTTTAGCGGCTCCAGTTCGTGACACGATGAAGCGCGGTGCCCAAGGGCAGATCGAGCATACCGTTGAGCGTGCCGATTTATGGCATGCACTTACGCCGCAAATGTTCAGAGCAAAGCCTCTGTGGAAGGCATTAAGTGAGGCGTTGCAACAAGGCGCTTCAATTACTGATGAAGCCTCAGCCTTTGAATGGAAAGGTTTATCGCCCGCTTTAGTGGCAGGGCGTTCAGATAATTTTAAGATTACTCAGCCTGAAGATTTAGCGCTTGCTGAGTTCTATTTAAGTCAGAATAAGGAATAATGATGATTCGTATTGGCCATGGCTTTGATGTACATAAGTTTGGTGGTGAAGGCCCGGTAATTATTGGTGGTGTAAGCATCCCTTACGAGCAAGGTCTTATTGCACACTCAGACGGTGATGTTGCCCTTCATGCGTTGTGTGACGCTCTATTGGGTGCGATTGCTGCGGGTGATATTGGTCGTCATTTCCCTGATACCGATGACGAATGGAAAGGTGCGGATAGCCGTGAGCTACTGAAAGATGTTTACCGTCGAGTAAAAGAACAAGGTTACGTGATTGGTAATGCCGATATTACTATCATGGCGCAAGCTCCAAAGATGGCGCCTCATATAGACTCTATGTGCCAAGCTATTGCTCAAGACCTAGAAACCAGCATTAGCAATGTGAATGTAAAAGCGACGACCACTGAGCGTTTAGGTTTTACAGGTCGCAAAGAGGGCATCGCATGTGAAGCGGTGGTCCTAATTACTAAAAGTGCGTAAGCACCAACACGAAAAGAACAGCATGTCAGATATTTTATCTTCATTGGCTTATCTAAACGGTAAACCAACTGCGAAAGCAAAACTAAAAGCAAAAGCCGAACACTTTGTCGTTAATGAAGACTTGGGTTTTGAGTTTGCTGGTGAAGGCGAGCACCTAATGGTTCGTATTCGTAAAACTGGTGAAAACACGAGCTTCGTAGCAAACGAGCTGGCTAAAGCTTGCGGTGTTAAGTCGAAAGACGTGAGCTGGGCGGGTTTGAAAGACCGCCACGCTGTGACAGAGCAGTGGTTGAGCGTTCACCTACCGAAAGGTGAGCCTGACTTTTCAGGGTTCTTAGCACAATACCCAAGCATTGAAATCTTAGCGACAGCGCGACACAACAAAAAGTTACGTCCAGGCGATTTAGTTGGCAACCAATTTGAGTTGACCTTGTCTGAAGTAACGGATTGCGATGATGTGGTCAAGCGTTTGGAAAAAGTCGCTCAAGTGGGCGTGCCAAACTACTTTGGTGCTCAGCGTTTTGGCAATGAAGGTAACAACCTATCTGAAGCTCGTCGTTGGGGCCGCGATAACGTTCGTACTCGTAACCAGAATAAGCGCAGCTTGTACCTTTCTGCTGCTCGTTCGTGGATTTACAACCTGATCCTTTCAGACCGTATTGAGCAAGATGCGTTTGCATCAGCATTGGTTGGCGATATCGTGGTGAAAGACGGTGCTCAACTGGCAGTAACAGCAGACAACATTGAAGCTGTAAACCAAGACATCGCGAACGGTTCTGCTTTGATAACTGTTGCTTTGGCTGGCGATAATGCCTTACCAACGATTGATGAGTCTCAAGCGTTAGAGCAAAAACACCTTGATGCTGAACCGGATCTAATGGCTCTGATTCGTGGTAACCGTATGCGTCATGATCGCCGTGAAGCGTCACTGAAACCAACAGACTTAACTTGGGAAGTGAACGAAGATAATGTCACGCTTAAGTTCTCTCTTGATGCGGGTTGTTTCGCAACAGCGATCGTTCGCGAATTGGTTGAAGAAGTACACGTAGAGAGAACCTACGAGCAATAACGATTCTGCTTGGAGCTGAGTCACTTGATATTGGAATTTAAGTGACTTGGCTTAGCATGGGAACAAAAGAAAGGATACAAGATGAAGATTTTACTCAGCAATGATGATGGTGTGCACGCTCAAGGTATTCATGAGCTGGCAAATGAGCTACGTGATCTTGCTGAAGTTATCATTGTGGCACCTGACCGAAATCGCTCAGGTGCTTCAAATTCATTAACTTTAGAACAGCCTTTGCGCGTTCAAGAAATTGCAGAAAATACCTACTCGGTACAAGGCACGCCTACCGACTGTGTGCATTTTGCGTTAAATGAACTGCTCAAGAACGATATGCCCGATCTGGTTTTAACGGGTATTAATCACGGTGCTAACCTTGGTGACGATGTGCTTTATTCAGGCACAGTCGCAGCCGCAATGGAAGGGCATTTCTTAGGCGTTCAATCGGTGGCATTTTCATTGGTGGGTAAAAAACATTTTAAGACAGCGGCAGCGATTGCTCGTCGTATCGTCGAACAACATTTAGTCAACCCAATCCCAACTAATCGCCTGTTAAACGTCAATGTGCCTGATTTGGCTTTAGAACAACTCTCTGGTACTCAAGTTACGCGCCTCGGTGCTCGTCACCATGCCGAAGATATGATTAAGCAAAAAGACCCTCGTGGTCATGATATCTATTGGCTTGGTCCTCCGGGTAAAGAGCAAGATGCTGGCGAAGGTACCGATTTTTACGCAATCGAACATGGCTTTGTATCGGTAACACCGTTACAAGTTGATCTGACGGCGCACGAGTCGTTAGGTGCGATGACAACATGGTTAGGGGAGAAGTAAGTGAGCAATCCACAAGCCGAGCGCTTAGTTACTTTTCTGATTGAAAATGGTATCCGAGACCAAAAGGTTCTTGATGCGATTTACCAACTGCCGAGAGAGAGCTTTTTATCACAGGCGATGTACCATCAAGCTTATGATAATAATGCGCTGCCGATCGGACAGGGGCAAACCATCTCGCAACCATATATTGTTGCTAAAATGACAGAGTTACTTGAGTTACAACAAGATAGCCGCGTTTTGGAGATTGGAACGGGTTCTGGTTACCAAACCGCAGTATTGGCTCAGCTTGTTGATCATGTCTATTCGGTTGAAAGAATAAAGTCGCTACAATGGGATGCTAAGCGTAGGTTGAAGCAACTCGATTTCTACAATATTTCAACTAAGCATGGTGATGGTTGGCAAGGGTGGTCTTCAAAGGCGCCTTTTGATGCGATTATTGTTACCGCTGCTGCAGAGTCGATTCCTCAAGCGCTTCTGCAACAGCTGAAAGATGGTGGTCGTTTACTGATTCCTGTTGGGGATGATGAACAACAACTGTTGAAGATCGTTCGTCACGGCGATGAATTTTTGTCGAGTGTTATCGAAATGGTGAGATTTGTACCTCTTGTTCCTGGTGAACTAGCTTAATAACAAGATTAATGGTGTAGGTGGATAGAGAGTCGATGCGTTCGAAGTTGTTTAAAGGAAGTACTTTACTGCTTAGCTGTGCCCTTGTTGGGTGTGCAGCGAATTCGCCTGCGCCGGTTTCAAGCCTTAACAAGAAATACTCATCGATTGATCGTGGTAGTTATCGCGGCAGTTACTATGAAGTGAAAAAAGGCGATACGCTTTATTTCATCGCTTATGTGACCAATAAAGACGTCAATGACCTCGTCAGCTACAACAAATTGTCTGCGCCTTATACTATCCACCCCGGGCAGAAGCTTAAGTTGTGGCGTCCTAGCTACAATGCGCCAGCGTATGGTAAATCAACGGTAGCGGCAGCAGCAGTTGCTGCGCCTGTCGCGGCATCGACAACGTCATCTGCGGCAAGTAAACCTAAAACCACATCGCAACCGAGCAAAAACTCTAAACCAGCTCCAGCTCAAACTACCACCAAAGTGGTGAAAAAAGATCCACCAAAGAAGGTTGAACAATCCAAATCAAAGGAGTATGTTGGTTCTAAAGGTAAACAGAATGTTACACCGCCCACCAAACCAACAAGTGATAAAGTATCCAAATGGTTATGGCCAACTAAAGGGAGAGTAATCAAGAGTTTCTCTGTAGGCGAACAAGGAAATAAAGGCATAGACATAGCAGGACAGCGAGGTCAGCCAATAGTATCTACTGCAGGGGGAACGGTTGTTTATTCGGGTAATGCACTACGAGGCTACGGCAATCTAGTGATTGTGAAGCACAATGATAATTACTTAAGTGCATACGCGCACAACGACCGACTATTAGTATCTGAAGGGCAAAGTGTGAAACCAGGGCAGAAGATTGCAACAATGGGAAGCTCTGGAGCCAGCAGTGTTAGGCTGCACTTTGAGATTCGTTACCAAGGTAAGTCCGTTAATCCAAAACGATATTTACCTTAAATACAATATGCAAAAATTACGTATTGTATGGAGTGACATAGTCATTTAGCGACATATGAAGTTGTAATGTCATGCTAATTTCGCCAGGGGGAGGCGTTATGAGTATAAGCAATGCAGTAACCAAAGAAGAGTTCGATCTTGACCAAGCAACCACGGAACCGGAAGCTCTTGGAAAAGCAAAACGAACAGTCACTAAGAAAACCGAAGCGAAAGAAGAAGTTGAAGTTACGTCTAAAAGTTTAGATGCCACTCAACTCTACTTAGGCGAAATTGGTTTCTCACCACTACTAACCGCTGAAGAAGAAGTGCTATATGCACGTCGAGCTCTACGCGGTGATGAAGCAGCACGTAAACGCATGATCGAAAGTAACCTGCGTTTAGTGGTAAAAATTTCACGTCGTTATAGCAACCGCGGCCTTGCACTTCTCGATCTAATCGAAGAAGGCAACCTAGGTTTGATTCGCGCCGTAGAGAAGTTTGATCCAGAGCGTGGCTTCCGCTTCTCAACTTACGCGACATGGTGGATTCGTCAAACCATTGAACGTGCGTTAATGAATCAGACTCGCACTATCCGTTTGCCAATCCATGTTGTGAAAGAGCTGAACATCTACCTACGTACTGCAAGAGAGCTATCACAAAAGCTTGACCATGAACCAACGGCAGAAGAAATTGCTTCTAAGCTAGATAAGCCGGTTGGTGATGTGAGCAAGATGCTTCGTCTAAACGAAAGAGTGAGCTCTGTTGATACGCCAATTGGTGGTGACGGTGAGAAAGCGCTGTTGGATATTATTCCAGACATCAATAATTCAGATCCTGAGGTTTCAACTCAAGATAGCGATATCAAGAACTCGTTGATTTTCTGGCTTGATGAGCTGAATCCTAAGCAGAAAGAGGTGCTTGCGCGTCGCTTTGGACTACTGGGTTATGAACCGTCAACATTAGAAGAAGTGGGCCGCGAAATCAGCCTGACTCGTGAACGTGTTCGTCAAATCCAAGTTGAAGGTCTTCGCCGTCTACGTGAGATTCTTATCAAGCAAGGTCTGAATATGGAAAACCTGTTCAACGTAGAAAACGACTAATTGAACGGATGATGCTTCTCTAAATAGAAGACAAATAAAAACGCTGACTTTAAGTCAGCGTTTTTTTGTTTGTGGCTTTGGTATTTCATGCCGTCTAATCAAAATAGCAGTACGGCCATAACAAGCTACTTGGTAAGAAACTAAAGCAGCTTCTTCAAGCGGTAAAGTTCTTCTAATGCTTGGCGAGGAGTTAGATCATCAGGATCAACATTCGCTAGCGCTTGCTCTACTTCACTCGGTTCTGGGATCAGGCTCAGTTGGTTTGCGATATCGACACCGCTTGGCTTCGATGTTGGCGACTCCATACTTAACGCTTCTAACTGAGTCAGCTTCGCACGAGCATTCTTGATCACTGCTTTCGGTACGCCAGCTAAACCTGCAACCGCTAGACCATAAGATTTACTTGCAGCACCTTCTTGAACTGCGTGCATAAAGGCAATGCTATCACCATGCTCAACCGCATCTAAGTGTACGTTTGCTAAAGTTGGAAGTTGGTTAGGTAGTTCAGTTAGCTCAAAGTAGTGCGTTGCAAACAGTGTCATCGCATTGATTTGATTGGCTAGCCACTCTGCACTTGCCCAAGCCAGAGACAGGCCATCGTAAGTACTGGTACCACGACCGATTTCATCCATTAGCACAAGGCTGTTTGGTGTTGCATTGTGCAGGATATTTGCGGTTTCTGTCATCTCAACCATGAAGGTTGAACGGCCAGAAGCCAAATCATCGGATGCGCCAATACGCGTAAAGATACGGTCGATAGAGCCGATGGTTGCGCTTTCTGCAGGAACATAACAACCGATATGAGCCATCAATGCGATGAGTGCCGTTTGGCGCATGTAGGTCGATTTACCACCCATGTTGGGACCCGTGATGATCAGCATCTTACGTTGATCATTCAGGTCGATAGGGTTAGCAATGAAAGGTTCGTCCATCACTTGTTCAACAACAGGGTGACGACCGGCCTGAATTTGTACGCCAGCAGACTCTGTCATGGTTGGACGACAGTAATCAAGGGTATCTGCACGCTCAGCCAAGTTCTGTAGAACATCAAGCTGAGATACTGAAGAGGCGATATTTTGTAGGCGCTCTAGATACGGCAGTAGTAAGTCAAACAACTCTTCCCACAGCTGTTTCTCGATAGCGAGTGCTTTCGACTTAGAGTTAAGTACTTTGTCTTCGTGCTCTTTTAGCTCAGGAATGATGTAACGCTCAGCATTTTTCAGCGTTTGACGACGAACATAGTGTGGCGGCACAAGATGGCTTTGCCCACGGCTTACTTGAATGAAGAAACCATGTACGTTGTTGTAGCCAACTTTTAGCGTGTCGATGCCATGACGTTCACGCTCTTCTTGCTCAAGCTTATCAAGAAATTCAGTTGCGCCTGCTGCAAGGTCGCGCCATTCGTCTAACTCGGCATTGTAGCCTTCTGCAATCACACCACCGTCACGGATAACCACCGGTGGGTTCTCTTTGATTGCACGTTCAAGCAGCTCAGAAACCTCATCCACAGGAGAAGCATATTGAGCAAGTTGAGTTAGGTATGGGTGCTTCAGTTGCGTCAGTGTTTCAGCAAGCTCTGGCAAATATTCCATTGCTTGGCGAAGACGCGCCATATCGCGAGGGCGAGCAGAGCGAAGTGCTAATCGAGCGAGAATACGTTCGATATCACCAATCTGTTTTAAGGTTGGCTGTAGTTCTGTGAATAGAGCCAAATCTTTCATTTCACCAATTGCATCTAAGCGCTGATCGAGTGCAGATATATTGCGCATTGGTTGATGTAACCAACGCTTAAGCATACGGCTACCCATTGCTGTCGCAGTGTGATCAAGTACTTCGGCAAGGGTGTTATCAGTACCACCCCCAAGATTTTGCGTGATCTCCAAATTACGACGAGTTGCAGCATCAAGGATCACCGAGTGATCTTGTTTATCCATCGTGAGTGAACGGATATGAGGGAGGGCAGTACGTTGGGTATCTTTCACGTATTGGATCAAACAACCAGCCGCACATAGACCCAGTTTCGCGCTTTCTACGCCAAAGCCAACCAGATCGCGAGTACCAAACTGCTTATTCAATTGCTGCTTAGCGGTGTCTAATTCAAATTCCCATACAGGGCGGCGGCGGTTGCCATTACGGCTTGCCATTAAATCGACGGGTTCGAAATCTTCAGGGAACAGCAGCTCACGCGGAGAGGTTCTTTGTAGCTCAGCGGCCATCGCTTCTTCTGTTTCTGGCTCGCAAAGTTGGAATCGGCCAGAGGTAATATCAAGTGTCGCATAACCGAATTTACCGTTGTGGTGATAAATGGCTGCAATTAGGTTATCAACGCGTTCAGAAAGCAAGGCTTCGTCGGTTACGGTACCCGGTGTCACGATACGCACTACTGCGCGCTCAACAGGGCCTTTTGAAAGTGCTGGATTACCAATCTGTTCACAAATTGCTACGGACTCACCAAGTTGCACTAACTTTGCAAGGTATCCTTCAACCGCATGGTATGGAACACCTGCCATCGGAATCGGTTCACCATTTGATGAGCCACGCTTAGTCAGTGAAATATCGAGGAGTTGAGAGGCTTTTTTAGCGTCATCGTAGAAAAGCTCGTAGAAATCGCCCATGCGGTAGAACAGCAGAATTTCTGGGTTTTCTGCTTTCAGTTTTAGATACTGCTGCATCATGGGAGTATGTTTTTGATCGGCTTTCACAGTTAACTTCTTTCGTTTATTTCTATTGCGGCTTAGGATACGTGAAAGCGTTTCGTGCGAAAAGCGGCTGATGCGAAAAGATGCGAATCCAAATGATATGACAGTAAATAAAGGGAAGCAGATGATGCAGATGACTCAAGACCTTAGTGAGCAGCTTGGACATTTACTCGCTAAACACAAACACGTGTTAGTGACGGCTGAATCTTGCACTGGCGGAGGTGTCGCGAGTGCAGTCACCGATATTGCGGGCAGCTCTGGATGGTTTGATCGCGCTTTTGTTACGTACAGCAATGAAGCCAAACAAGAGATGATCGGTGTACAGCTTAAAACCTTAATGGAGTTCGGCGCCGTGAGTGAGCCTGTCGTAATAGAAATGGCGAGCGGGGCATTGCAACATTCAAACGGGACGATCTCTGTATCAATCAGTGGCATCGCTGGCCCAGGTGGCGCGACCGAAGATAAGCCTGTTGGTACAGTATGCTTCGCGTGGAAAGCGCTAAATGGCTGGGATAAAGTAGAAACGCATGTATTTACAGGCGACAGATCACAAGTACGCCAACAAGCCACGCACCATGCCCTGCAAGTTATTTATGATTACCTATCAATGGAAGGTAAGTAACATTTGTACAAATTATTTTCATACAGGTATAGACACTGTATGAATCAACAGTATAATGAAAGCCAATTAGTCACCCCTATGTGGGTTAGAAATAGATTCTAGATCGCTTGTTGAGACAACCGATTATGTGGAGATAGAAATGGACGAGAATAAACAAAAAGCGTTAGCCGCAGCCCTTGGTCAGATTGAAAAGCAATTTGGTAAAGGTTCTATCATGCGTCTTGGTGATAACCGCACAATGGACGTAGAAACTATTTCTACAGGTTCTCTATCTCTAGATATCGCACTAGGTGCTGGTGGCCTACCGATGGGACGTATCGTAGAAGTTTACGGTCCAGAATCATCAGGTAAAACAACGCTAACGCTTGAGCTTATTGCTGCAGCACAGAAAGTGGGAAAGACGTGTGCATTCGTTGATGCGGAGCACGCACTAGACCCTATCTACGCTCAAAAGCTTGGTGTTGATATCGATGCACTTCTTGTTTCTCAACCAGATACTGGTGAGCAAGCGCTGGAAATCTGTGATGCACTGGCTCGTTCAGGTGCAATCGACGTTCTTGTTATTGACTCAGTAGCAGCCCTAACACCAAAAGCAGAAATCGAAGGCGAAATGGGCGACAGCCACATGGGTCTTCATTTTATCGGAGAACAGCTAGCAGCATAAGTATAAGATAGTAGAGTGGAGTGTAAGGTATAGTTTTGGATGCTTCTCTTAGTAAATCTAAGTCCAGCACTAATTAGGTAGTTGAATGTCTATTCATTTTAGATTCCATGTGATGACTAAATTGAATATGCATATACAGGTTGCATTACGTAACATATAGATGAATTCAGAAGGTAAGTAGAATGGACGATAACAAGCAAAAAGCACTAGCAGCAGCAATGGGACAAATCGAAAAGCAATTCGGTAAAGGCTCAATTATGAAGCTTGGTGACAATCGTACTATGGATGTCGAAACTATTTCTACAGGTTCACTTTCACTTGATATTGCTTTAGGTGCTGGCGGCTTGCCAATGGGACGTATTGTCGAAATATTTGGTCCTGAATCATCGGGTAAAACAACGCTTACTCTTGAAGTTATTGCTGCTGCACAAAAGCAAGGTAAAACTTGTGCTTTTATCGATGCAGAACATGCTCTTGATCCAATCTATGCTCAAAAGCTAGGTGTAGATATTGATCAGTTACTCGTTTCTCAACCTGATACTGGCGAACAAGCTCTTGAGATTTGTGATGCTCTGGCACGTTCTGGTGCGGTTGATGTAATTGTTGTCGATTCTGTAGCTGCTTTGACTCCAAAAGCCGAAATTGAAGGCGAGATGGGAGATTCCCACATGGGTTTACAGGCCCGTTTGCTATCTCAGAGCATGCGTAAAATGACAGGTAATCTCAAAGCTTCAAACTGTATGTGTATCTTCATTAACCAAATTCGCATGAAGATTGGTGTGATGTTCGGTAATCCAGAAACGACCACTGGTGGTAATGCACTTAAGTTCTACGCATCAGTCCGTCTGGATATCCGTCGTACAGGTGCAGTTAAAGAAGGCGATGAAGTCGTTGGTAACGAAACTCGAATTAAGGTCGTGAAGAACAAGATTGCTGCGCCATTTAAACAGGCTGAGACTCAAATCCTATATGGCAAAGGCTTCAACCGTTACGGTGAGTTAATTGACCTAGGTGTTAAAAATAAACTGGTTGATAAAGCTGGTGCTTGGTATAGCTATAAAGGTGACAAGATTGGTCAAGGTAAAGCTAATTCTTGTAAGTATCTCGAAGAGAACAGCCACATTGCAGAAGAATTGGATGCAAAACTTCGTGAGCTTCTTCTTCAGCCAACTAAACAAGAAAGTGATGTAACCGAAGGTGTTGCAGATAAAGAAGAATTTTGATTATCAGCATTTGATAAAATAAAAAGGGAGTATAGAGTGAAAAACATGTCTATTGGCGAGTGAATGGCAGACCTTTTATTACAATACTTCTAGCTCAAATTAAAAGCGTACATATCATATAAAGTGGTGTGTACGCTTTTTGGTCTTTGAAGCCTTAATAAGGCTATGCTCTCATTACGTGAGATTATGCTACCTAAGGCACTTAAAATCATAAAGTTCCTAGTGACACTCACTAGGCGTTTATGACTTTTCGTGAAGATCCTAGCACTAGCCCAGTCCTGCTAACACGTTTCTGGACAAAAACGTACTAGACCTGATGCTTTAGAATGGCGGCCTGCTTATAGGGCGGTCTCTGTATAAGAAATACCTTAATTGGTCAGCATTTAGTCTTCTAAAATTATAATACCTTACCTGAGGATCGTAATTATTTAGTTTTTCGGGGGCATAAAACGAAACGTTTTTCTCTGACAAAAATGAAAAACCAATGGACTCATCTAGGTAATTCTGACCTCCAACTGGAGCAAGCCACCCTTTCTTAAGGGCTTCGTAAGCTAGCAGCCAATTGTTACCTTTTAGCTCTTGTGGGGTCATTAGACTTCCCCATAATTCAAACGTTTCTTCGCCTGAAATCAAACCACGCTGCTGTGCATCCAAAGTTAAGAGAGCTACGAATGAATTTTCAATACTCTTTATTGTTGCGACCACTTCTGAAGTAAACTCAATGTCGAGTAGCATCATTCCCCATATAGCCCAGCAAATTTCGCTAGTGTGGCTCTGTCTAGAGTTTTCAGTAATAATAAATTCTAGAGTTTCTTTAATCTCTTCAATATCGACTTGGATACCCGCATTTTTATAGAACGCAATAAAATCAATCACGATTGGTAATGTTGATGGTTCTGCGGTAGCCCATTGTAAAAGTATTCTCTGGTACAGTGCATAATTTGAACTTTGAACGATATGGGAAGATGTTCGAACTACTGCATACTTTAAAATAGGCTCAAAAGGTTCTTTTGAAAGGTAATCCATTGTCATATCGAAAAATGACAACAACGTTCTTCTTTGAACGCCAGCAGTTGCCATACTAATATCAAATTTTTGAAGTTCATGTAACCACTGAGGATCAACTTCTAATGGTAGCTTAATTATTTCAGTTTTCGAAGAGTTAAGCTCCAGTTCGAATTGAGACAATACCTCTTGCAATACTGATAATGTGTGCTCAGCTTCTTGCAAGGTTTTACACCCAAATTCAAAGTCATCAATATATCGATGGTAGTTTGTCCCAACCTTGGTTACTAATTGCTTGTCAACTTCAGACATAATCAGTTCAGCAATAGCAAACGAAGTGTCAGTTCCTATTGGAATCCCTTTGGTTTGTTGGTCTTGAGAATTTCTTACCAAGGTATCAATCTTGTTCCCAAGATTGTTGCGAAACCTCCTTTGCTGCTTTGCTAAAGACTTAGTATGTAACACCCATGGAATACTATGAGTATAAATCGTTGAGTAGAAGTTAGAGATATCCGCTTTTAGAATATAGCGAGAAGCAGTCCTCGTTTTTAACTTAGAATCAGGAAGAAAGCTAAATCCCTTTTCCCACTTTAAAGCTCTGGTTGAATCATCTTCAACTGGACGACTAATTGATTGAGAAGCTCTGTCAAAAACGGCGTCAAAATCAGCCCAATTGTCTGATATCAGCTTTGCGATCTGATAATAATTTATAGGGTTGGGAATGCTCAATGGGCGGCGCAATTTCCCTCGTCTAGCCAAGTTAAATTTCGCACATTCGCTGCTATAGGTTGGCCCATCTCGGTTATACGTGAATGGACTGGAAAGATTATTCCTCGGGTCTATCAGCACGTCTCCATAGTTGATAGTGCTAAATGTCGTTGGAATTTCTTGTGGGAAATAACCTTTTTTAAGTAATTTTTCTAACATTTCACCTAACCTTACTAACACAGCAAGCGAATTAATTAATGTATGACATAGCTGTCACGACTATAACGCCAAAGTTGCTTTCCACTAAGCTAAGTACCCGATTGGCTTTGTTCGGATTCATCTTTCCCAATTTTTTTATGGAGTACATCATTCGTAATTTCGTCTAATAGCTCTTCTGTGGGAGCATCACCATAAAAAGTTAGTGTCTCAAGGATCTCGGCGTTTTTCGCCTGATAATCTATATCCGAAACTCTATGTCCTTCTAGCAGAGCCACGACACCTACATAGTATGAACCTATTTGAACAGTCATAGCATATGGAATAGTAATCTCTGGTTCCGTAACAAACTCATTACTACTGGGTTCTCTACGTTGTTTGAAACGAATAGACTCTACATTATTTTTTATAATTGCTGCTAAGGCACTTAATGCTATCCGTTGGTTAAACAGATCATCGACGGTGGTAAGTGTATTGCCATCAATTTCGTAACTACTTTTTAGGATGGAAATTGAATCAATAATTGTAGCCGTATCTTCAAAGGTATTGTCTAAAGTTAAGTTCATTTTTATGACTCTGTTTTCTTTTTTCAGAGCTACCTCAAAAATTAGGTTCTTCCCTCTATATTCAGGTGAAAATAGCTTAAACAACTTGATTGCTTCATCCAAAGCTACTGCTTTATCAAAGGTAAAGTGAAGATTACTTTTAGCCTTTAGATTTGATACATCACGAAGTTCCACGCTAAACAACTTTGTTCTTAGATAAAGAATGTTTTGTAATGTTGTTGGGTGTGGCATTTTGACAAATTCACCATCGAACACCATGGCTGGTGAGTAGGCACTAGTCTTAAAACGTAACTGGCACTCATCTATGACATTTGGAAAGACTTCAATTTTTGCTATTTCAGAATTTTTAACTTCGACAGCTCCATCTGCTAAGTCAAACCGATTGTCTTTTAAGATCGAATTGGTGACATCTACACTTGAAGATATACCTATAGCAGCATTTAAAAAGTGTTGCTCCATATCATCTAACTTCGCTTGAAATTGAATGATGTAACCGTTGTCACCGTACCCAACAGTGTTTGTAAGTTCATTTTTTTTCTTTTGATATTCAACTATCCCATCAGGGACAAAGCTAGCGATTTTGTCTCTTAGGGCATACCCTGAGTTTTGTTCAAGCTTATGAGAATCGTTGTAACTAACCCATAATTTAATTTGATTTAATTTTTTAGGCTTGATGGATAGGTGTTCTTCCCTAATCCGCATTAATACGCTCGTGATTAAACCTTCACCAAGGTGTACTAAATATGCATTGTCTAATACAGGTTCATGTTTATTGGAAAATTCAAAAAAAAGGATAAAGGCTGGAGAGGTGTCATCAACAAGATGCTTCAATGCTGAGAGCTTAATACTGACGCCCTTTTTATCACCACGAAATGTTGTTTTTACCTGAACTTTGCACTCTATTGGCTTTGACTGTAGATCTTTTGGAAGCAAGGTTTCTTCATAAGGAAAACGAATGAGATGATCCCAACCAGTAGAATCTTCTTCAAGAGAACGGTTAACTTTCAATCTGGCTTTTGTGCACCAAATTGACAGTTCATGCTCTCCTAAATTGCCGATATTCAAATCATCATTTTCATAATTAGGCATTTTCACCTCGTGTAAGAACCAACATTTTGTACCAACCCCACCAAATAGTTGATCTAATAAAATATGTTCTAGTAGTAAACGCATAGTGCATGTGTTTCATAGTAAACGCATTAGGATAAATAGGTCAAAGGAAGTCATGGAGAAATGTTGTGGGTATCAAAGCTAGCAAACTTTGGGGCATTTTTGAGGTAGAACGTACCACGTGTAAAAGCTTCTAAGATACATCTACATCATGGCTGTAAAAAGACTTCGAGAACTCGCTTTCTGTGTGAAAAGTGTAGTTTCTGCGGGCATTGGTAGTCAAAAAGTACGTCAAAAGCCCAAATCATAAAGTGTTCTGGAATTCAGAGAGAGCGGTATAGATACGGCTCTACCGACTATTTTTTTCTTTATTATTCATTGCTCCAACAACCCCAACAAAATACTCACACAGTCCAACCCGAAACAACCTAGTCGAACTTGCCGCATTCTTATAGATTCGCCCTTTGGCATCTAATTCCATTACCGAACATTTATCCCAGTGTTTGGCGCCTTTGCTGTAGTCAAGGCTACCCAATGCTTTACCAGCCGCTTGTAGGTCATTTAACGAAGTTCCATCACTAACCAACCGATGGATCGTTAGCCCTAATGCTTGCCACACCTGTGGGGATAAGTGATAGCCAGAACGACTATTTATGAATGCTTCTGCTTGTGGTTCAAGCCATGCTTTTACGAAGGAAGCAATTTTACTGACATAGCCATCGCTGAGCACAGAAGTAAGGCTTGTACCATTAGGTAACGTAACGTCATTAGACATCTTACTGTATTCTTGAGTGCCCACTCCAGCGACAGCACCAACGATCAATTTGAATAAAACATATTGAGTCGTGATGCTGCGCTCAGAAACCCTTACATGTTTGGAGTCAAAACTCACACCACCGTAGGATTCGATATTGGTCTCTTTAACTAACTGTTCAATAAAGGGTCTTAGAGGGAACTGATCATCGGGAAGTAAGTTTTGTCCTTCATTGAGGTGTGGAAGACTTAACGAAGAGTCAAGCACTTGGCTTTTCTTAAATAACTCAACGACATGCTTTTCATCCAAGACTAACTCATCATCAAATATCACTCGAATTTCTACACTTTCCATAGCTAGACGTTGTCTCAATTCGCTTTTCTGGTTTGCCTCTTTAACGCTTAGCCTTGAGCTGAACAAAAAAGTTTTTATTCCCAAAATTTTGCAGACGGCGACCAAGCCCAAAACATTGCCGACAATGCACGTATTCGAGGGGCTATAACTGAGTATTGATAGCGAGCTAGAGGTCTTCTGAATACTGGACTTGCCCGTAATTGCAAATGTTAGCGATAGCGGTGCGCTTACCACGTTATCAATCACGACTTTTTCTAGTTCAGCTTGAATGGCTTGTACTTTATTTGAATTTGTTGAATTAACCGCAACATCAGCAACCCACTTCAGTTCTGGCAACAATTTTGTCAAAGAAAAATAAGCACTTACTTCAATCATGGGCATTGTAGTAATGAGTGTTTTTTGTGTTCGCCCTTTTGCAGAGAGCAACATGCCAGTGAGTTTATTATCTGAAAGCTTCAATTTTTTTTAATCCAATTGCTCGACTAGCGCAGTCTAAAATAAAAACTAAACTTGATCCGACATGCATGTCGGATCAATAATAAGGTAGATATTAACTCAATTACTGTTCCTAAACACTATATTGCCACACCAGCGCTGAGGATTACCCAATGACAGATAAGTCTCCAGAAAATACACATGAAATATCCGATCAAAACCTAGAGACATCTATCGTAAACACGTTAGTTGATCGTTTTGGTGACACGCCAAGAAGGAGCTTTTTGGCCAGTTCACGACAATTGTTAGAATCTTCCAGTCAGCTACTTTCAAGAGATGTAATATCTGAAGTTTTCCAAAGTAAATCTAAATATTATTCTGGAGTTCGAGAGGTGGGTACAGGGTTAAAGCATGTTGATATCTTCATTAGCCCTGAGCTAGCACGAGACATGCTCGAACACTCTCGGCGAGGTGTAATCAATCCAGATAACAAGAACAGGCAAATCAATAAAAATAAGGTTCAAAACTACAGCGAAGCGATGAAGAATAGAAAGTGGTGCCTGACAGGAGAGCCAATTATCATTTCTAGTGATGGCGAAATTCTGAATGGGCACCACCGCCTTGAAGCGGCCTGTGATGCGCAAGTCGGATTTATTGCTCCAGTGACTTACGGTGTGACCGATGACTTGTCCTTTGCCCATATTGATGTGGGTAACACCCGTTCTCGCGCCCAAGTATTGGCAATGTCCGGTGTAAAAGTTAATCCTAGCGTACTCTCTCGTATTGCAATGCTCGCAAAGGCATTTGAGTTGACGAAAAATCCGTTTGCGTTTCGTGGAACTCAGGGGACGTCTTTCCCGCCGCCTGAAATCTTAGACTTTGTAGAAAAGAACAGTGAACTCGCACTATCCGTTAGCTTTGTTGGCGAGGTTTTCAAAAAATACAGACTTGAGAGCCAAGCCTCTGAGCCGATTTATGCGTTTGCACATTATCTAATTAAAAAGAAACTCACGGAAGTTCAAATTGAAGAGTTGCCACTATCACCAGAGACTTACCTTACTAGAGTCATTTCATCACTGGGTTTAGAGTCCGAAGACGATGTCGAATATCAGGTGAGGAACTACTTACAGTCCCTTGTGCATGAGTCGACGAGTTACTCCTTACTTTGCAAGTTATCAGCCATATTTAAAGGTTGGAACATGCACTTAGGCATCCCTGTCGCTGGTAATAAAATCGCGGTGCGGCGAGTCGCTAGGTACAAGAAAGATGAAGATGGTAATAACATCCCTCTCCCTGCCGCAGGAAACATAAACGAACCTTTTACAGTACCATGCGTGCCTAAAGGAACGGTTCCCAAAAGCATTCAAAAACAAAGTAATGTGAAAATAATCCGTAAGTAAACGTGAAGGAGCAAGATCGACTCTTGCTCTTCCATTTCTTTTGCCCTGCATGGTCAGAGTTTCATATCAAATAATACGATGTGAACTATCGCTTTCATCAAGTCTTTTCGCTTGGCTTAATGGTAGAATCTCAGCATTAAAGTAAGTAACGCTACTAACTGGGAAAATCATGCCACACACTAAAATCAATCAAGATGATATTAACAAAGCCGTCTGGGCAGCCTGCGATACTTTCCGAGGCACCGTAGATCCATCCATCTACAAAGACTTCATCTTGACCATGCTGTTCCTTAAATACATTTCTGATGTGCATCAAGATAAAGTCGATGAACTAGCGAAAGAGTATGGTGATGAGCCTGAATTGATCGCGGCAATGATGGAAACTCAGTCTTTCAAGATCCCAACAGGTTCAACGTTCTGGGATTTATACGAAGCTCGCCATGAGGCAGGTAATGGCTCTCGTATCGACCAAGCACTGCACGCGATTGAAGAAGCGAACGGTACTAAGCTAAAGAACGTATTCCAAGACATCAGCTTCAACACCGATAAACTGGGTGATGAAAAGCAAAAGAACGATATTCTGCGTCATTTACTGGAAGACTTCGGTAAAGAGACGCTTAACCTTCGCCCAAGCCGCGTTGGTACATTAGATGTTATAGGCAACGCTTACGAATACTTGATTAAACATTTCGCAGCGGGTAGCGGTAAATCGGCGGGTGAGTTCTATACCCCACCAGAAGTTTCTGACCTTTTATCTATCATCCTAGAGCCACAACAAGGCGACACAATTTGCGACCCTGCTTGTGGCTCCGGCTCACTATTGATGAAGTGTGGTAAACAAGTTCAAAACAACTTTGCTGGCTCTAAACAGTACGCACTGTTCGGCCAAGAAGCGATCGGTTCAACTTGGTCACTGGCGAAGATGAACATGTTCCTACACGGTGAAGATAACCACCGCATTGAATGGGGCGATACTATTCGCAACCCTAAGCTTCAAGATAAAGAAGGCGGCCTGCTGCACTTTGATGTGGTAACGGCAAACCCTCCATTCTCGTTAGATAAATGGGGTTTTGAGGATGCAGGTAATGATCAATTTGGTCGTTTCCGCCGTGGCGTACCGCCAAAGACCAAAGGTGACTATGCGTTTATCTCCCACATGATTGAGACGCTTAAACCGCAAGCTGGACGTATGGGCGTGGTAGTGCCTCACGGTGTGCTATTCCGCGCATCATCTGAAGGTAAAATCCGTAAGCAACTTATCGATGAAAACCTGCTCGATACCGTGATTGGTCTCCCTGAAAAGCTGTTCTTCGGTACAGGTATTCCAGCCGCAATTCTGTTGTTCAAAAAGCAAAAAGATGACAATAAGGTATTATTTATTGATGCCTCTCGTGAGTTCAAATCAGGTAAGAACCAGAACCAACTGACACCTGAAAACATCCAAAAGATTGTTGATACATACAAAGCCCGTGAAACCACTGACAAATACTCATACCTAGCTTCGCTAGAAGAGATTGTCGAGAACGACTACAACCTCAATATTCCTCGCTATGTAGATACTTTTGAAGAGGAGAAAGAAATTGATTTGGTTGCGGTACGCAGTGAACGTTTGTCACTACAAAGTGAACTAGCTGAGCTGGAAGAAGAAATGACAGGCTATCTAAAGGAGTTGGGTTATGGTGCCTAATGGTTGGAATGACGGTCGTGTAGAAGATCTTGTTTCTGGATTAGAGTCAGGTGTTAGTGTCAACGGTGAAGATCGGCCGCTAGCTAAAGGTGAAAAAGGTGTCTTGAAAGTAAGTGCTGTATCTTATGGTGTTTTTGATGAATACGCCGTTAAAGCAGTAACTTCTGGAGAAGAGCTAAAACGAGCAAAAACACACCCTAAAAAAGGGCAGATCATCATCAGTCGAAGCAATACGGAAGAATTAGTTGGCGCTAGCGCTTATATAAAGTCCGATTTTGATAGCCTGTTTTTGCCAGATAAGCTTTGGCAAACGATCCCCAAGCCTAATTCTGATATGAAGTGGCTGAGCTATGTATTGGCTTCTGAGCACTCACGTTATACGTTGTCCAACTTAGCCACTGGCACAAGTGGCTCTATGAAGAACATTACTAAAGGCGAGCTACTTGGATTAAAAGTAAGTATTCCCCCTATCCCAGAACAACGCAAAATTGCCAAAATCCTCTCAACATGGGACAAAGCGATTACTACCACGGAAAAGCTGATTGCAACCAGCAAGCAGCAGAAAAAAGCTCTGATGCAACAGCTTTTGACGGGTAAGAAGCGTTTGGTTAATCCTGAGAAGGGTAAGGCATTTGAGGGTGAGTGGGAAGAGGTGAAGCTCAACCAACTAACTCAAATCACGATGGGTTCATCGCCAAAATCAGAAGCTTATAATGAAATTGGTGATGGTTTACCTTTGCTGCAAGGAAACGCTGACATCAAAGCAAGAAAGTCTGCTCCTCGCATACATACTAGCCAGATAACGAAAGAATGCTCGGTGGGTGACATTCTTTTGAGTGTTCGCGCTCCTGTAGGTAGTGTTGCTAAGTCCTTGCATAAAGCATGTATTGGACGCGGTATCTCAAGTATTAAATCTAAGAACAATGTTTCGCAAGAGTTTATTTATCAATGGCTATTGGCATTTGAGCCTAAATGGGAACGCTTTTCTCAAGGCAGTACCTTTGAGGCTGTAAATAGCAACGATATTAAAACGTTACATATAACAGTACCTATTTTCGCTGAACAACAAAAAATCGCCTCAGTCCTAACTACAGCCGATAAAGAAATCGAAGTGCTTGAAGCTAAGCTTGCTCACTTTAAGCAAGAGAAAAAGGCATTGATGCAGCAGTTGTTGACAGGTAAGCGTCGTGTGAAAGTTGCTGATATGGAAGTCGCATAATGAATAAGAGACCTCGTACCATCCAGATTTTTCTACCTAGCGGAGATCCATCGGGTATTCGTATTGCTGAGCAAACCACTTCAATCATTCGCTTAATTGAAGTGCCACGCAGTGAAATGGTCGAGTTTGTTAATATGCCGGAATCCAAACAAGTAGGTCTGTACTTTCTTGTCTCTGGTGACAACAAAGACGAGTGCTACATCGGTCAATCTGGTGATGTGGGGTCTCGGTTAATGCAGCACCATAAAAGTGAGACTAAAGACTGGGAGCGAGCATTAGTCTTAGTCTCCCTCACCAACAACCTAACCCAAACCCATGTGTTGTACTTGGAGTCCTTGTCTATTGAAAAAGCGAAAGCGAGCCAACGCTACGAACTACTCAATGGAAATGGCGGGCAAAAGCCTCACACGCCTATCCCTCTTAAAGCCGATTGCGACGAAATCCATGATATTGGTAGCCTACTTCTAGCAACCTTAGGTTATCCGATTTTCGAGCCACTAACTGAAGTTAACAATATCAAGGATGGGCAAACTTTTGTCTGTAATCGTTCTAGTGTTAAGGCTGAAGGGGTTTATACCAACGAGGGCATGGTGGTATTCAAAGGCTCTTCTGCCCCAATGAAAACCAAACGTAAAACCGAACCACGATTCTATGAGAAACGAGATGAATTGCTAACCAAAAGTGTTATATCTCAAAATGGCGACCGTTTTGTATTTGAACGAGACTATCTATTTAAAACCCCAAGCGGTGCTTCGTGCTTCTTACTCCTTGGCTCATCAAATGGCTGGGTTGATTGGAAAACAGATAAAGGTGTGACCTTGCATGATCACCAAGGAAGAACGTTAGAGTCAGCTACTGAGCAAGCAAATAACTAAAAGCAGAAGGCTAGGTATGGACACAAAACTCTCACAGTTTGATCAACTGCTTAAAAAATTAAAGCAACTTGCACCGTTTGAAGTAGCGGAGCCAACTATTTTTAGCATTGGCAGCAAAGGCTATTACGAAAACCCGACTACTGACATATTGGCATTTTTTTTAGATGATAAAGCGGCTCATGGGTTAGGAACACTCGTACTAGAAGCATTAATTAATTCTTTACCTAAAAGCATCAATGATATTGATTGCTCGTTATCGCTTCCGCCAGAAAGAGAGGTTCAAACTCAAAAAGGTAAGCGCCTTGATTTGTTACTAGAAAGTGATGAGTGGGTTATGGTGATAGAAAACAAAATCTACCATGAAAAGAATAACCCTTTTTCTGAATACGAAAACTTTGTGTACAAGCAAAATTCCCAACGATTTCAAGGGAAGAAAAAGTTTCTTGTCATCCTCTCTCTAGATGGAAACATACCTAAAGAATTGATGCTTTGGAATGGCATCAGCTACGACTCTTTTGTCCATTCATTGAAAGGTAAGTTAGCCAACCATTTTATTGAACAGCCAATGAATAAGTGGCTTATTTTACTGCGTGAGTTCTCACTGCATTTGGAAAACGTTATGTCTCAACCACAACTCTCATTAGATACGCTTGACTTCGTATTGGATAACTTACATCAAATAAAACAACTACAAGAGACGAAAGTCAGCATGATTCAGTTGTATCAGCAAAGCTTACAGCAGCAACTACAAATCGATTTGGGGGTTGGCCTGTATTCAAAAGTGGTTCATTGGTATGGCTATCCAGCTATACGTTTTGCTTACCAAGACTGGCCGACTGAATCTGATGTTGTTCTATTTCTAGATGGGCGAAAAGGGAAATCGTTTTGTATTAATTATTATTGTGATGACATTGATAATAATGACGATCGAAAAATTGCTGATGAACACTATCGCGAACAAGATTGTGGTCAGGTATGGAATGAAGTAAGTGATACATGCCGTTGTTACAAAGCACGTTTTGAAGAACACAGTTTAGACACTATGCGTAAGAAAGTGGCACATAAATTACAAATAATGGATCAATTTGAAAAAGAGATCCGCCCTACATTAAAAGCAGACAAATCTACACAAAGTAGAGGAGTTGAATCTTAATGGAACAACAAAACATCCCCAACTTCCGTGAAGAGCAAAGCGCAAAAATTCCAGCGTTAACCTTGCTCACCAATCTTGGTTATCAATTCATTCCACCGAGTGAATGTGTCGTTAAGCGTGGCAACCTCTCCACGGTGATTTTGCCTGACGTTTTACGTGATGTATTGAAACACAAAACCTACTCATTCATGGGGAAAGATCACCCGTTATCAGAAGCGGCTATCGATAAAGTTGTCCACGAGTTAGAGAACCCAGCGATGAATGAAGGGTTGAAAGCAGCGAATGAAAAACTCTATAACGCTCTGACCTACGGTATTGGTGTGACCGAATTTGTTGATGGTAAGAAAGCCAACCCAACCATCAATGTCATTGACTGGCAAACGCCTAAGAATAACCAGTTTCACTTCACTGAAGAGCTTGTCGTTGAAAATACTCATGGTACTGCTAACCGAATTCCAGATATTGTTTGTTTTGTAAATGGCCTGCCTTGGGTCGTGATTGAAGCTAAACGACCTGATTCGTCCCACGGAGGTAAGCCGACCGTCGCTGAGGGTATCTCGCAAAATATTCGCAATCAAAAGGTGGATGAGATCCCTCATTTGTTTGCTTATAGCCAACTATTATTGTCGATAAATGGTCACGAGGGCTTATACGGAACGTGTGGAACGCCAAGTAAGTTCTGGGCAAAGTGGAAAGAAGAAGAGATCACCGAAGCTACTTTTGAGCGCTTAAAGAACAAACCTCTTGAGCAAACCAGCCTAGATAGAATCTTTGGTCATCGCCCAGCTAAAGTACGTGATGAATACCTGTCTTTAGTCGCTGGCGGTAACTTAGTGGTGACAGACCAAGATCGCTTATTGGTTTCACTACTGCGTCATGACCGACTATTAGAAATGACCCAACTCTTCACTTTGTTTGATAAGAAGGCAGGTAAAATCGTTGCCCGTTATCAGCAAGTATTCGGCATCAAAGCCTTGATTGAACGTGTCACCTCTTTTGATGAGAAAGGCGCACGTAATGGCGGTGTGATATGGCATACCACAGGTTCAGGTAAGTCATTTACCATGGTGTTCTTATCGAAGGCACTCATATGGATTAAAGAGCTGGCTAAATGCCGAGTAGTGGTCGTGACCGACCGTGTTGATTTAGAAGACCAACTAGCGAGTACCTTTGCCTCTGGTGGTGCGCTATCAGAAAAAGATCGTAAAGCCTCGATGGCAACAACAGGGAGACGTCTTGCTGAGCAAATCGGTAAAGGTAATGAGCGTATTATCTTCTCCATCATCAATAAATTTGGTACTGCGATTGAGTTGGAAGAATGTTACAACGATAGCCCTGACATGATTGTGCTAGTTGATGAAGGCCACCGCAGCCAAAACGGTGAGAACAATATTCGTATGCAGCAAGCTCTACCGAAAGCCGCTTATATCGGATTTACAGGCACCCCTCTGTTACAAGACGACAAGACTGAAAACAAGTTTGGCAAAATCATCCACTCTTACACTATGCAGCAAGCTGTGGAAGACAAAACCGTCACGCCACTCTTGTATGAAGAGCGTGTGCCAGATCTGAGCACCAACGATAAAGCATTAGATGCATGGTTTGATCGAATCACCGATAAGCTGACCGAAAAACAGCGCACCGACTTGAAGAGGAAGTTCGCTCAGAAAGGTCAGATCTATCAAACCGAGGGGAGAATCGAGCTTATTGCTCATGATATTTCGGATCATTTCCAAAACTTTAAGCGTCAGGGCTTAAAAGGTCAGCTTGCTTGTGACTCTAAAGCCTCTGCAATCCAATATAAGAAGCTTCTCGATAAAATAGGCAAGGTAACCTCGGTTGTTGCTATGTCTTCGCCTGATACGCGTGAGGGGCACGATACAGTTGATGGGGAAAGCACGGATATCGTTCAGAATTGGTGGAAAGAGAATGTCCTCAGATCTGATTTTGGTCAAGATGAGAAAGCTTATACCAAACATATTATAGAAGAGTTCGGTAAGGATGATGGCCCAGACATTATGATCGTGGTTGATAAGCTACTGACAGGCTTTGATGAGCCAAAGAACACCGTGCTTTACATCGACAAGCCACTTAAGCAACACAACCTGATCCAAGCCATTGCTCGGGTAAACCGTCTGCATCAGAAGAAAGAGTTCGGTTATCTCATCGACTACCGTGGCATTTTAAAAGAGTTGGATGCGACCATTGCAGACTATCAAGATCTTGCCGAGCGTACCCAAGGTGGCTTTGATATTGAGGACTTAAAAGGTCTTTATAATCGTATGGATACGGAATACAAAAAACTACCCGGTTTATACAGCGAACTGTGGGCGATTTTTGCCGAAGTTCCCAACAAACAAGATGGCCCAGCACTGCGTCAAGTGCTCGCTCCGAAAATTGATACCATTGATGGGCAACTTACCGATACCAACCAGAAGAAACGTGATGACTTTTACTCCACACTAACGGCTTTTTCAAATTGCTTAAAAGTGGCACTGCAATCCGCAACTTACTTTGAAGATAAAAGCTTCGATACCGTCGATTCAAACTCAGGTCTAGATAGGCGTGATTTGTATAAAAAGACGTTAAAGTCCATGGCTGAATTACGTAAGCAAGTTCGTGAAGATGCTGAAGAGACCATCGATTACGATGAGTACGCTGAAAACATCCGCACCATGCTGGACAAGCATATTGCAGGTGTTGAAATTGAAGAATCAAAAGGCGCTTATCTAGTCGGAAACATGGGTAAGGATATTAAGCCAGAGCAACTCACCGACGATGAAGCTCGCAACCAAAAAGATAAAATCACGGGTCGTGTCACTAAAATGATCGAACAAGACCTTGCCGATGACCCTTATGCGCAAGAATACTTCTCGAAACTGCTTAAGCAAGCGATTCAGCAGGCAAAAGAGATGTTCGATGCCCCTGTAAAGCAATACCTGTTGTTTGCTGATTTTGAAGAGCAAGTGAAAGAACGCGATGTAGAAGGCATGCCGACGGATCGCTTCTCAGAACTCGATCCTAAAATAAAACGACACGTACAGGCATTCTATGGTCTATTCCCTCATCACTTAGGGGATCGTGTTTTGTCAGAAGATGAGTGCTTTAACTATGCGTTGCAAATCGATGAAATCGTTACCGCCGCTGTAGCTGAGTTTTCCATTAATCCTCAAGAAATAGAGAATCAGATCCGACGTAAGTTAATTCCTGTGTTGTTCAAAGCGGTAGGCATGGATAAAACCCAAGCCATCATTACAGATGTCATCAAAATTACCCGCCTTGGCGTGTCAGGGCATAATTAATGACGTCGGTAAGCTCTAGTGAAGGTAACAAAGAAGAATACAGCTTCATCTATGGGGGTGAAGCTGTGAGCTATGAGGTAGTTCGTAAAACAGTAGCAGAAGGCAAAAAACGAAAAATCACGATTAAGGTTCACCCTAACTGTGAAGTGGTCGTTACGTCCCCAGAAAATGCTGAGCGTGACGACATTCACCAAGCTGTGATGAAGCGTGCTTCATGGATTTACGATGCATTGAAAGACTTCCGCAGTCACTTGGAATACGTCCAGCCTAAGCACTATGTAAGCGGTGAGATGCAGTTCTACCTTGGTCGTCGTTACGTATTGAAGATCGTGGAAGATGCCGAAGCACTACCAACAGTTAAAATGACTCGCGGTAAATTACAGGTCACCTTAACTCGGTTTAACGATGACAAAACAGCCATGGTTCGAGCATTAGTGCGTAACTGGTACAAGGTACGTGCGGAGCGTATTTTCCATGAGTGTTTATCTGAATTACTGCCGCAAGCCACTTGGGTTGATGGTATCCCAAGCTTTCGTGTTCTTCCCATGAGTAAACAATGGGGAAGCTGCTCCGCTAAGGGCAACCTTATGCTTAATCCACACCTAATCAAAGCACCCAAGGAATGTATCGATTACGTCATTCTGCACGAGCTTTGTCACATCGCCGAGCATAACCACAGCGAGAAGTTTTGGCGCTTGCTGACGAGTGTTATGCCGCATTGGAAAGAAGTCAAAACCCGTTTAGATGGGATGGCAGAGTTGTATTTAAATGAGTAGTCTCTTTAACTAACGGTAATAGGAAATAAATCAAAATGAACCAAGTAGCTGAGCCTTTAAAATTTATCAACTGGCAAGATCTCGGAGAGATTGTTGAGCAGAGCGCCCATGATACTGCATTTGTTACTGTCAAAGATTATGCACTTGTTGTTAGAGCTAAGCCTGAAAATCGAGTGCGTAGTGCGTCCCAAGAGTTGATGGCCTTATCCAAAATTTTCAAGTTTAATGTTATTCAAGGTAAACCAAATCAATATCCGTTTCGAGTATTAGAGGCAGTTTTTTGGACGGTATTCGTCACCGCAGAAGAAAGAGATAAAATTCTTGAAGCATCAAGGCCAAACGCTAGCAAGAAAGCAAGACAAGAAGCGAACGATATCCTTGATACCTTGATGGTTGAACCACCTAAGTTCTTGTTGAACTGAGCTTTTAGGTTATTAGAGTTGGAGTGAATCAGTATGGAACTAACACTAACAGATGAGCAATTGAAGACGCTTTTACATCTAGTGAAAAACGAAATGAGCGGATTTTGTGGCGATGTAGGGTATGCGGAACTGTCCCAGATTAAAGCAACGTTAGAACAGCGATTAGATACGAGTGAATCTAACGCTGACGCTAGAGATTAGACGACTAACGCATAAGTTGCTTCCCTGAATGATCTTTTCATTGATGTATGCAAAGTTACTTGATTATGCCTATTCCAACTGAAGCTCTACAGGGGAGTTATCTGGTTTTCGTGCGATAAGGTTATTTATTTTGGGTAATAGATTGTTTTACTTTGGCAAGGGCAATTTTCTCCTCTAATTCTGAAACTTTATCTTCACCAAGTTCATTAATTAAAACCGCTCGTTCTTCCTCATCAAATGTTGGTAGATCGTTGTCGTTACCGTAAAGTTCTGCTTCAGCCAACTCAACATAGTGCAGCATAGTGGTGATGCTAGCATGACCTGTTAATCCTTGGATTCGTTTTAGGATCAGGTTTGCTAACTGGGTGCCACCTATCGTTATGGTTAAATTTTCTAATTGTTGAATTACTAATTTTGTGATGAAACGATGTCTGAATAAATGGGGTGTACGCCTATGATTACTTTTATATTTACGAGAAAATACATCATAAAATAATTTTGATATCATTTGACCTGACATTGGTAAATGTGATTTAGGGTGTATAAATAGCTTGTTATCTCTAGCTCGATTTATAGGCGTTAGTTTGTTACTTATACGGTCAAGTTCATTAATAATATAATCATCATAAAATTTAATGATATTTTGAGCTGCCGTAAATGAAATTGGTACAATTCGATAATTCCCTTTATTGCTTCCTTTTGTTGTTTTTATTTTAATCCAAGCTATATTCTTTCCGGCATTAGATAATGAACTTTTTCTATAGATTGCTTCTGTAGCTTGTAAGCTTTTAGTGTTAATTGATAGTTTATTTATGTTGACAATATCTTGTAACTCTATTTTTTTGTTTTTCAATAGCGCGTTAACTTGCAATCTTAGTAGTTCGACAGTGTCTTCTCCAATCTCTGCTGCTTCCGAAACTCTAACTCCAGTGTTTTCTAAGAGTGTGATTAGAGTAGACAATAGCTCATAGGTGTATACCTCTCCGGAATCTTCCAACCGTTCAAGATCGTCCCATAAACTTTCAATGGCTTCATTTGTTATTGGAAAGCGACTTCCATAGTCCTCGGTTTTCGGAATGCTGTCATGATGTATGTATTTTTTATTTCTGTATGTATTCTTAAGCCACTTGGCGTTAACTAAGCCTTTATCAATGTGTGTTCCATCCATATTAGATGTGGAGATTAATTTGTAATCTAGGTTGTAATTATCTTGAATGTAATTTAAGAAATATAATGCAGCCCTGACTCTGTTAGCTATGCCGTTTCTGTTGAGTCCAATATCATCTTCAATATAGGAAATATAATCAAACAGGTGCTCATCTGAAACTAACCCTAAAGGGACGGGTTTCCCTACGGCATTGCCGTTTTTCCATACATCGTAATCTTCTAGAAACTCTAGGAAGTAACGAATCATCCCTTTCGTTGAATTTTTTGAACCATTAGTAACGTAGTTTGACATTAAATAATCAGTCGCGAACCAATTGACACCACCATTTCTGTGTAAAAATAAAGTCGACTTTTTGAGTTTATCTGAGCCATCATTCGTGAATTCTTTTTGTACATCAATTTTCAAATTGTTTTTATACACTATTCTTCCTCTCGAATGAAAAATACATTATTTTGTTGAGAGTCAAGTTCGCTATTAAACTCGAGTGCAATATTTTGTAAAGATATAATCAAATCTTCAAGTTTTGGGAAGTTTTTTTTCTTGCTTCTCATAAGGTTTTCCTGACTTTCCTGATAGTAATTTCTTAAAGCTCGTCCTGATGCATCCAATTCTTTAATTGAGGTTATTAGTTTATTATTTGTTGAGCGTTGTATTAATAGTTCTCTTGCTAGTGATTCGATAAGTATTGTTTGATCCTTAATGATGCAACGAAGCTCTCCCTTTGTTTTAGGTTTGTTTTTAGAATCATATGAATCAGTTTTACTAGTGTTTTCAGTATTATTTTTGTTTGTTTGTTTTGAGTTGAGTTCTCGTACTTTTGCTAATTTTAAGAGCAAGTAATCTTTGCAGTTAACTAACATTTTTGGGTTGTTTTTGGCACTAGGGTCAAGCTCATTAACAAACATTTCAGTAGCTCGAATAGTTGGGTAAGAGATCTTCTCAAAGTGTTTATGTTCTGTGTATGATATCAACTTCATTATACTTGTATGGGCAGTAAAGCCATCTGGAACACCTTCGAGTATGAATTTATTTAACAAATCAATGCGGAGTTTGATTTGCTTTTGTGTCTTGCGCTTCCTCACTTGAGAAATATGTTCAGGGATTGGTTTTATATTTTTTTCTTCAGTCATCTACAATCTCCATATAGATAATTGTTTTACCTGTCTCATCCTTGTAGTTGTATACCTTGGCACCATTCGAAATCTGGGATTGTATATAGTCCAAAGCTACATCTTTAGAGACGTTGTTAAACATCATGCCTACATCTTCACTAATCGCAGTCTCTATTCTTGATGTATCAATATTAGGTTTGTAGATAGCATCAAGAACAGAGATAGCCTCTTCCTCTGTTAGCTCTTCGCTACCAACTTCTTCAAGTAGATAGTGCCATGTTTCTTCTGTGCTGTTGTGGCCCATTAGCCATGTCAGAGCAGGGAAATCACTGATATCTGTGAGGGCATAAAAGGCCCTAGCTCCAAACCGACGCATGACATGGGTGCGAGATAAGTAGAACCTAGATCTGATTCCGTTATTTAGTGTCGTTGGAACATCAATAAAGTCACCAAAAGCTTTAAGCATATTTATCATTGATTTGGCGGTCATGGGCTGGTTATTGGGGAGGTTCCCTTTTTTATTGGTTGTGTACTTCTTCGGGAATATGTATATATCTTCCTGTTCGTTATAGAAATGTTCATTGGCCTCGATTAACAGGTTAAACCCTTCAAAGACTATGTTAGGAATTGGTCGGCCAGTAACTAGAAAAGAATTTTCTGTTGGAAGAGTTTTTCGTATACCAAAAAATAACTCATATCCTCCCCAAAGCCCATGCTCAAGACTGGAATCTTTCAGTTCGACATTTTCACTCACACGCTTAATACAAAATGTGTGTATGAGAATGTAGGTAGCAGCCATTAGCATTTTGTACCCATACAATACAGTTACATCTGTTCGAAGTTCATGTAGCTCTACAGATGTATTTAACTCATTGTATCTAGTGACATTGTAATCACGGGTGAAATTGTTTAATGGAAGATTTATTTTACTTGAACACCTGTCTGATAAAATGTAGTCGCGTTTAAACTTAGGGTTATTTTTATGAATTTTCATGAGTTGCATCTCACACACTTTCTTTGCTTCGATGATCCCTTCACCGTAGACACTAATAAGCTTGATCGCAGCATTTAGGTAATGCAATGCTATGTCAGTTGGAATGTTTGGTGTGCGTTTTTTTGGTTTTAAATACCGTTCAATGAAATCTTCTGTTACTTCCATCGGTTGATTTGAGTAGTTGTTTAGTTCTGGTAAATACATTGAGTAATTTTCAAGTAGAGTGAGTGCTATAGTTAAAGTATTAAATGTGGTTTGACCAGTTTTTGAATCGTTTGATATTTTTGGAGGGCAAGAGTTTGGATACTCTGTTCGTTCACTTTTTTTTCTTGTTGAAATGAGGGTAGATATTTCAGGGAACAGTTCAATCAATAGCTCTATAATTCGTTTTGATGTCGCTTCAGAAACAACATATTTATCTATTGATAGCTTTTTTAAGAGGTTTTGGATAGAGAATTTTCTTCCATTAGTGATATCACCTAAGTCAAGGAGTTTTTTTATCTGTTCAATATTAATGCAGCTTAGCTTTTTTTCTATGCAGTTAATTAACCCTGACGCTTGATCTGCACGTCCTATCGCAATATCAATATTAAACTGTTTAATATCCGCAGTTGTGAGTAGAGAAAAACCACTTTCTATTACCATTTCTTCAGGGTAAATTTTGAATAAAAACAATGTCAAGGCTTTAAATGATGATAAGCACCCCCTAATACTATCTATTCTTGAGATCTTATCTGTAGATGTACTTTCAGTTTCTAAAATACCGATACGACTGAGAAAAATAATTTTCTTGATTGTATTTAAAATTTTACGATATTTGGGGTTGATTAACTGTTCGTTTGTTGCGGGGATAAATGTATCGAAATAGAGGCTTTGAGGTTTTTCCTGACCTGTGTCGATTTTCCAGACTGGTTCTGTGAAATCATTGAGTAACCACGGAGCAGACCAGTCATGCAAGTTTTCTGAGTGGTAAGAGTAACCGACTCTTTTACGTAGCACAGTAGTGCTGATGTTATTGAATTCCACTTTGATTGACCTCTATTTTAGTGATTTTTTGAGGTAAGAATTTGTTTGCTTGCTTTTCATAAAGTGAATCACCTTTACGGATGATTCGCTGTATTTTGCGGTCAGGATTAGCTTTTAAATAGTTCTTTAGAGATAAATACACGAGTGACAGCTCTGCAACGCAATCCTCGACAGATTCGTCATTTTTAACTCTAGCCGTTTCAATTTCGAATGATGCCTTCATTAACGCAATGTTTTCAGGACAAATATCTAAAGTGATTTTAATGTCGCTTGATGATGTCGAAGTGTTTCCAGACAAAGTTTTAATTACTGTTTTCCAGTGAGGCAAGCGCTTTTCTAAACGGGTTAAATAGTCTATTAATTCAGCTTCATCTTTCAGGTCAAGTGCTTGCATCTGATAATCTTCACCATTCGTAGCACTTGCAATTAAGACATTCTGAAACTGTCTTACTCTCTGGCTGTAAACAGCTAACTGTAATTCTTTTGGAAGATAATTCCGTATTGATACCGATTCAGAGTTGCCAAGATATTTTGCAGCAACAGCAGGGTTGCCTCCGCTATCAAACCATCGAATTACGCCTTCTGTAGCACGCAATTTTTTTGCGTTTGGTTGTGCGAGCAAAACTTCATCAATACATTCAGGCGTAATATCCAAACACCAATTTGGATCGTTGATCAGTAACTCTCTCGCTTCTTTCAATAGACGTTTAAATCCTTGCTTGAAAGGCAGGCTTGACATCGGTCTTACTTTGCCTGTTGAAGTGGCTGTATGGAAAATAAATAGCCTTGAAGAGTCGTAGCAATTCATCATTTTTCTTTGCTCTTCAGTTGTATCTACAATGTAATTAAATGCAACCTCGATATAAGGATCGTCAGTAATATGTTGTATACAACGTTTAATATGTGCTCCAGCTCTTGGCTTATGATAACTAATTCTAAACCCATGATTAGACGGTTCGAAAAACGTATTCATTGACCCTTGAGCTGACAAAGCAAGCTGTCTTAGAGAGTCAACATTAATACCTGACTCTATAATTATAATATTGGAAGCAGCTACGGCTGAAAGGGTGGAAAGGCCAAAGTGCTCGCGTAGCTCATATTGAGTGTTAGTAAATCGGTATAAATGATTGTTACCACCAATGAAGTTCCGATTAACCAAGCCTGATTGATAGTGAGCAATGTATGCTATTAGGTTCGAATATCCACATTCGCCGTTACTTAAGTATTCTGAAAATAAACTGAGGTACTGCCCTGATCCTTTTGCTCGTTGTTCTGGATGAAGTAACTCTGGGTTATCACAAAACTTTTCTTTGGGGATTTCATTCGATATTTGTTTGGCAAAATCAAAGCGTTTTTGAGCATCATAGAGATATCGCTTAGACACTTTATAAATGATATCTCTATGTTTACGCATTGTATCTATGAGATTACTTATAAATGTATCGACATCGGTTTCCAATGCCAGTGTCAAACTCTGATTACTTTGAGTTTGCGATAATGCAAATCCACCCAAAAGCCTTGAGCTTGCGTTCGCGGTACTAGAGTAAAGCTCTTGACTGGCTACCCGTGGCTTAATGATTGAAGGTGTGTAAGGCAACCCGTCAATTGTTCTTTGACAAAGCTTAGTTAAACTTCCCCATAATGCGCGAATGTCACTATTTAGAGTGATAGGTTGGCTACCGCTTGCGCCATTGAAGTAGGCTTCTTGGAATAGGGAGAAGCAGAATGATAGATCAGAACCCCGGTGGATTATAAGCCTCTCATTAAAGCAAAACTCAAAAAATCTATTAAGGATTCTAACTCTACGTTTGTTGTATGCATATGTTTTCCCTGCTAGTAACTTACGTATGGAGTTATTCATCTTATTTGCATACTTATGGGGCATTATTTTGTGGCAGTGGATATCATTCACATAACTCTCATACATCATTGCTTAGAATTCCTTTCTTATACTGATGAAGCGTTCTTATATTATACTATATTTTTTTATGTTTGATGTCCTTTGTTAAAATTATTTTTTTTGTTTAATATAATCAGTAGTTTGTTTGTTTTAATTTTTCTGTTTATGCTTTATTATACTTTTATATTTCGATAAAACTTGCAGGCTCGTATGCTTTCTCAAGCAATGCGTAAGCTGACGGGTAACCTTAAGCAGTCTAACTGTATGGCTATCTTCATTAACCAAATTCGTATGAAAATTGGTGTGATGTTCGGTAACCCAGAAACAACAACAGGTGGTAACGCACTTAAGTTCTACGCATCTGTTCGTCTTGATATTCGCCGTACTGGTGCGATTAAAGATGGTGATGAAGTTGTTGGTAACGAAACTCGTATCAAGGTCGTTAAGAACAAGATTGCTGCACCATTCAAACAAGCTGAGACTCAAATCCTTTACGGTAAAGGCTTCAACCGCGAAGGTGAGCTTATCGACTTAGGTGTTAAGAATAAGCTAGTAGAAAAAGCAGGCGCTTGGTACAGCTACAAAGGCGATAAGATCGGCCAAGGTAAAGCTAACGCTGGTAAATACCTACGTGAAAACCCAGAAGTTGCTCTAGAGATCGATACTAAACTTCGTGAGTTACTACTGACTCCTGCTGTTCTTGAAGAGAAAGACGTAGAGAAAGAAGAAGAAAACGAAGAGCTATAAGCTCACGTTTTATAGAGTGGATGTTTGAAAGAAGCATCCGCTTTGAAAGAATTTAAAGCCTCGCATATTTTATGCGGGGCTTTTTTATTGGATCTGCTCCGTCGAGCATGTCTTTGGTCAAATCTCTCTCGTTGACTGAGTTTCTTCGGTACTAGGTCGTCAATTTAGTTCTGCTTTTCCACGGCAAGATATAGTGGAATATTCTTCATTTTATCGAATTCCCACTAAAATCCTGCCCAAGGGTGTCTTTTCTACAAGAAAACTAGTCGAAGCCTTAACCATGATCTACAATACGGCAAAATTCTAACTCGACTATTTTCAGGAAGAGCTGCATGTACATGAGCACTGATGAGGTTCGCAACGCGTTCCTTAAGTTCTTTGAGAGCAAAGAACACCAAATCGTAGACAGTTCATCGTTAGTTCCACATAACGATCCAACCCTGCTATTTACTAACGCAGGTATGAACCAATTCAAAGATTGCTTCTTAGGCGCCGAAAAGCGTGCCTACACTCGAGCAACTACGGCTCAGCGTTGTGTACGTGCGGGTGGTAAACACAATGACCTTGAAAACGTAGGTTTCACGGCTCGTCACCACACGTTCTTCGAAATGCTAGGCAACTTCAGCTTTGGCGACTACTTCAAAGAAGAAGCGATTGGATTTGCTTGGGAATTCCTGACTGAAACTCTTCAACTGCCAAAAGACCGCCTGCTGGTAACGGTATACGAGACAGATGATGAAGCATTCGATATCTGGAACAAGAAAGTAGGTGTTCCTGCTGACCGTATCGTTCGCATTGGCGACAAAGAAGGCGGTAAACAGTTCGAGTCTGATAACTTCTGGACGATGGGTGACACAGGTCCTTGTGGTCCATGTACTGAAATCTTCTACGATCACGGTGAGCACATCTGGGGCGGCCGTCCTGGTACACCTGAAGAAGATGGTGACCGTTTCATCGAGATCTGGAACAACGTATTCATGCAGTTCAACCGTCACGCTGACGGCACAATGGAACCGCTACCTAAGCCTGCTGTAGATACAGGTATGGGTATTGAGCGTATTTCTGCAATCATGCAGGGCGTTCACTCTAACTACGAAATTGATGTATTCCAAAAGCTAATCAAAGCGACTGCGGAAGTTGTTGGTCATGACGATCTATCTAACCAATCGCTACGCGTTATTGCTGACCACATCCGTTCTTGTTCATTCCTAATTGCTGACGGTGTTATGCCTTCAAACGAAGGTCGTGGCTACGTTCTACGTCGTATTATTCGTCGTGCAGTTCGTCACGGTAACAAGCTTGGCGCACAAGGCGTGTTCTTCCACAAACTTGTGGGTGTGCTGGCTGAAGTGATGGGCTCTGCGGCAGATGAACTTAAGAAACAGCAAGAGCTGGTTGAAAAAGTACTTCGCATTGAGGAAGAGAACTTTGGTCGTACGCTAGAGCGCGGCATGGTTATTCTTAATGACGCACTAGATGCACTTGAAGGCAAAGAGCTTGACGGCGAAACAGTTTTCAAACTTTACGATACATACGGCTTCCCAGCTGACCTTACTAACGATGTAGCTCGCGAACGCGATTTTACTATCGATGAAGAAGGCTTTGAGAAGGCGATGGAAGCACAGCGTAAGCGTGCACGTGAAGCAGGCCAATTCGGCACGGATTACAACGCGACAATCAAAGTAGACACCAACACTGAGTTCTGTGGTTACACAGCAACTGAAGGTGCTGGTGAAATCTCTGCGCTATTCGTTGACGGCGAAGAGGTTGCTTCACTATCGGCTGGCGACAAAGCAATCATCATCCTTGAAGAGACACCATTCTACGCTGAGTCAGGCGGTCAATGTGGTGATGCTGGTACACTAAAAACAGCGTCGGGTCTTTTCAAAGTACAAGACACTCAGAAGCTAGGTAACGCATTTGCGCACCACGGTGAGCTAGTTGAAGGTGTATTTGCTAAGGGCGATAAAGTAGAAGCAACGGTTGACGCTGAGCGTCGAGCTGCTATCTCACTAAACCACTCTGCCACTCACTTACTTCACTCTGCATTGCGCGAAGTGCTAGGTGAGCACGTTGCTCAGAAAGGTTCTTTAGTTAAGCCAGACAACCTACGTTTTGACTTCTCTAACCTTGAAGCGGTAACACCAGCACAGATTAAAGAAGTAGAGCGTCTAGTTAACGCACAAGTTCGTAAGAACCATGTGATTGAAACGAACATCATGGACATCGAGTCAGCGAAAGAAAAAGGTGCAATGGCACTGTTTGGCGAGAAGTACGATGATGAAGTTCGCGTTCTATCTATGGGCGACTTCTCTACTGAACTTTGTGGTGGTATCCACGCTTCAAACACAGGTGATATCGGCCTATTCAAGATCACTTCTGAAGGTGGTATTGCTGCGGGTATTCGTCGTATTGAAGCGGTAACAGGTGAAGCTGCACTAGATGCAGTAGAAGCTCAGGCTAACGCTTACGAAGAGAAACTTGCTGAATCAGCTAAGAAAGCGAAATCGCTAGAGAAAGAAATCCAACTGCTTAAAGAAAAGATGGCTGCTGCAGAAAGCGCAAACATCATGGGCAAAGTAGAAGACATCTCTGGTACTAAAGTTTTGGTTGCTGCAATTGAAGGCGCAGACAACAAGAACCTACGTACTATGGTTGATAACGCTAAAAACCAAGTAGGTAGCGGCATCATCCTGATCGCGAACGTAGCAGACGGTAAAGTTGGCTTGATTGCTGGTGTAACCAAAGACCTAATCGGCAAAGTAAAAGCGGGTGATCTCGTCAAGATGGTTGCTGAGCAAGTTGGCGGTAAAGGCGGCGGTCGTCCAGATATGGCTCAAGCGGGCGGTACAGACGTTGCAGCACTGCCAGAAGCGCTTAAATCTGTGCGTACTTGGCTAGAAGAGCGTCTTTAAGCTTAAGTAATTGATACAAAGATGCCCAATCAGTTGATTGGGCATCTTTTATTGTGCGCCGAGCATGGCGTTGATCTAGGAGGTGAAAGTCCTCTACGGGCTCAGT